>JAFYFO010000155.1 GCA_017543725.1 Eubacterium sp. | reverse complement strand
AAACGGAAAGGTTGTTGCAAAACTTACCAGTCCTTATCAGGATAAGGTTGAAACCGCAAAATCGCTTATCGGTATTCTTCCCGGCGATATAACGCTTGAAGATGCAAGAGAGGAGCGGCTTAATAAAATATGAAAGTTCTTTTTGATACCTGCGTTATTATTGATTCACTTCAAAACAGAGAACCGTTTGCAGAAGTTTCAAATAAACTTCTTTTATCGGTTGCAAGGGGTGAAATCGAAGGATATATAACTGCAAAATCAATAACCGATATTTTTTATTTAACCCACCGAATAACTCACGATAATGAAAAAACAAAGGATATAACAGCAAAACTTTTATCTCTTTATAAATTGCTTGACACCAAAGGTATTGACTGCGAAAGGGCGCTCGTTTCAGATATGTCTGACTTTGAGGACGCAGTTATGGTTCAAACAGCAAAACGCACTGAAATGGATTTAATTGTTACAAGGAACGAAAAGGATTTTAATAAATCGGATGTAAAAATTAATAATCCGCAGGAATTAGTTAAAATTTTGAAACTATAAAACAGCAGGATGGCATATTTCAGCCATCCTGTTGTTTTTTGCTTTTATTAATCAATGCTTTTGCAGGCAACGAAGTCAACGCCTGTTTCAAAAAGATTTTTGATAACTGTATCGCCCTCTTTAATCGGCGTTTCAAGATTAACGCTGTCAAGCAATTTCATTGCATCAAACATTTTTTCTTTCGGGATTGCTCCGTTTGTTTTAACGGGACAGCGCGGATATTCCTCGCTTGTTGTCCTGACCGTTGAAGTAACAACTCTTTTCGGAGCGGTAACTTCGTTGAAACCGTAGGTTTTTCCTCTCGGGCAGGCGTTTCCGGTAACCTCGAAATTATTATCTTCATCAACCTTTAAGTGACAGCCTCTCGGGCAGGTTATGCAAATTAATTCTTTCATTCCTCTGCCTCCTCTGCAAAAACAGTTATCTCGTCGCCCTCAATTGCGTCAAGAAGCGAACGCGAAAGTTTAACTCTTTCCATCTCTCCCGGAGCCATATGCGCTCTTTTCAGGTGGGCAAGAACTTTATCTCCGTCTTTGATTGTTATAACGCTCTTATCAAAAATTCTTCTGACTCTGAAAAAGATTTCCGCGTCCATCGCCTCGCGGTGAATTTTCAGCGGAACAATAAAGCCGACATTTTCGCTTTCCTTAACGGAAATTGCATTTTCCCTCGACCTCATTCCCTGCTTAACATATTCCGCCGCGGCTCTTCCCGCTTTCTGGCTTTCGCCCGTTACATAATCAACAAGATCGTGAACATGAACAACATTTCCGCTTGCGAAAATTCCTGGCGCGGAAGTTTCCATATTTTCCCAGACTTCAACGCCGTTTGTTTTCAAGTCAAGATTGATTCCTGCGTTTCTCGTCAGTTCGTTTTCGGGAATAAGTCCGACAGAGAGCAAAACGGTATCGCAATCAAAATCTATTTCAGTTCCTTTAATAGGCTTTCTGTCTGCGCCGACTTTTGCGATAGTCACTCCCTCAACCCTGTTTTTGCCCCTTATATCAATAATTGTGTGGGAAAGATAAAGGGGTATATCAAAATCATTGAGGCACTGAACAATATTTCTCTGCAGTCCGCCCGAATAGGGCATAACTTCAACGCAGGCAAGAACTTTTGCGCCTTCAAGGGTCATTCTTCTTGCCATAATAAGTCCGATATCGCCCGAGCCTAAGATAACAACTCTTTTTCCGACCATATGCCCCTCGATATTAACATATCGCTGAGCAGCGCCTGCGGTTAAAACTCCTGCAGGGCGTGTTCCGGGGATTGAGATTGCTCCCCTTGTTCTTTCACGGCATCCCATTGCAAGAACGATTGATTTTGCGCAGAGTTTCTGATATCCCGTTTCGGGATTTATGCAGTGGATTTCCTTGTTTTGAGTCACATCAAGAACCATTGTTGAGCACATAACTTCAATGCCTGTTCCCTCAAGCATTCTGATAAATCTTCCTGCATATTCGGGTCCTGTCAGTTCTTCCTTGAAATAGTGAAGTCCGAAACCGTTATGAATACATTGGTTGAGAATTCCTCCGAGTTCCCTGTCTCTTTCAATAATAAGGATTTTTTCAAGCCCTTTTTCATTTGCTGCAAGAGCAGCGGCAAGACCTGCGGGACCGCCGCCGACAACGATTAAATCATACATCTTTCAGTCCCCCCGTCTTTGTTTCTCCTGTTAAAATATAACTTCCGCAGTCATCCTGAAGAATTTCTTCAGGCGCGCATTTTTTATATTTTGCCATAATTTCAAGAACTTTCGGTCCGCAGAAGCCGCCCTGGCATCTGCCCATTCCTGTTCCCGCTCTTCTTTTGATTCCGTCGAGCGAAACTGGAGGAATCGGCGATTCAAGAGCGCTTAGTATTTCGCCCTCGGTTATTGTTTCACAGCGGCAGACAACTCTTCCGTATGCAGGGTTTTCTTTTATAAGGCGCGTTTTTTCCTCACTTGAAAGTTCTTTGAAACGAATATGCCGCCTTTCGTCGATAAAATTTGCTTTTTCGGAAAGTTTGAGTCCCTTATCGCTGAGCAGGCAAACCGCGTCTTCCGCAATTGCAGGCGCGGCAGAAAGTCCCGGCGATTTGATTCCCGCTAAATCTAGGAAGTTTTCCGCTGAAAAACGGATAATGAAATCGCCCCTGTCGCTGTTTGCGCGAACGCCCGTGAAATTTCTTATGTTTTCTCTGAAATTAATGCCGGGTATTGATTTAACCGCCTTTTCGCGAACAAAATCAAGTGAAGCGGTTTTTGTTGAAGTGTCGTCCTTAGCGCAGGAAACGGCGTTCGGTCCAACGATGAGGTTTCCGTGAACCGTCGGCGAAACAAGAACGCCTTTTCCGAGTTCATTCGGGCATTGGAAAATAACGTGATTAGCCCTTGTTCCCTCGCATTTATCAAGAAGATAGTATTCGCCCGCGCTCGGAGTTATTTTATAATCGGGCTTTGCAACCATTGAGGTTATATCGTCAGCCCAGACTCCTGCGGCGTTGATAACATATTTCGCGCAGAATTCTCCGCGATTTGTTTTGAGCGCATAGCAATCCTCTTTTTTCTCAATTCGCTCAACTTTCGTATTGAGAAAAATCTCCGCTTTGTTTCTAACCGCGGTTTCCGCCATTGCAATAGCATATTCCCATGGATTAACTATCGCCGCGCTCGGAGCATAAAGCGCGCAAAGCGCTTCTTCCGATATATTCGGCTCCATTTTTCGCAGTTCTTCCCTGTCAACAATTCTTATATCGAAAACTCCGTTTGCTCTTCCTCTTTCAAGAAGTTTTTCAACTGTTTTGACTTCGCTTTCGGAAAACGCAACAACAAGAGAGCCAATCTGTTTATACGCAACATCAAGTTTTTCACAGATTTCTTTTGCAAGAAAATTTCCCCTGATGTTATATTTTGCGCAAAGCGAATCAGGCTCAGGGTCGTATCCCGCGTGAATTATGGCGCTGTTTGCCCTTGAGGTTTCCATTGAAACATCGTTATGCTTTTCAAAAACTGCAATTTTCAAATCGTATCTGCTGAAATAATAAGCGCACGCCGCGCCGACAACTCCGCAGCCGATTATTGCAACATCAAACATAAAATTCCCCCTTGATTTTTAAATATAATATTTCAAATATATGATACCACATATCAAAAAATTTTACAACATTAAAATTCTGAACAAAAACGACTCTTTTCGCACCTCACCCCCTGTAAGCGCCCCTTCAACTTCCTTCTTCGCTTCTTATTATCTTGACTTTTGGCGCTGAAAAGTATATTATAAGCATATATTTCCTTGCAAAGGAGTTAATCAAATAATGAAATCGGAATTTCCGATAATTCGGTTGAAATGGTTATAATCAAAAAGTTTTAAGAAAGGCTGAATATAATGAACATTAATAAAACAATAAACAACGACACTATGACTCTTGCCGTTTCCGGCAGACTTGAAACAACAACAGCGCCCGAACTTGAAAAAGTTATCAAAGCCGAACTCGAAGGAATTTCAAATTTAACATTTGATTTCAGCGACCTTGAATACATATCATCAGCAGGTCTGAGAGTTCTTCTTTCAGCGCAGAAGATTATGAACAAACAGGGCGATATGAAAGTTTGCGGAGCAAACGATATTGTTACAGAGATTTT
>JAFYFO010000154.1 GCA_017543725.1 Eubacterium sp. | reverse complement strand
GAACGAGAAAGAAATGCCCGGCTTTAATGAAATTCTGCACTTCGGTGTAGGTCATTATCTGCAAACCTCCTTTGCTGAAAATTTGTCTGGAACCTTGTCCGGTTTAAGAATAACACCCGCGCATTTCAGTTGCAATAACATCTTAAACAAGGTACAGTTTCTTGGACAGAAGCGTGCACAAAGTCATCACCAAAAATGATTTTTCTTGACAGTATTTTGCGTGTAATATATAATTCTAATATCAACTTATCGAGGGTATTATGGACAGAGAAATCATTACTTTTATCAACGAAAATTCAGAATATTTGTTGATTCAATTCGTTGACGGGCACGATATTGAGGTGCTTGAAAATGAATATAAAATCATTTGCGACAGCGTGAGCGCTCCATGCTCGCTCGTTGCAATTAAGGTAAACAGTTGGAACGACGAACTGTCACCATGGGAGGCTCCTGCCGTTTTCGGCAATCAGAATTTCGGCGGCTACGCTGACGAAACACTGAGAGCATTTACCGAAGAATTGCTCCCGAAAATCAAAAGCGAATACGTTTTTTGCGATGAAACAAAGCTCATTATCGGCGGCTATTCACTCGCCGCGCTGTTTGCTCTCTGGTGCGGATATAACAGCAATTTGTTCTACGGCGTTGCCGCCGCTTCGCCTTCGGTCTGGTTTAACGGTTGGCTCGATTACGCCAAAGCAAATGATTTTAAGCCAAAGAAGGTTTATCTCAGCCTCGGCAACAAGGAAGAGAAAACCCGCAATCAAGTCATGGCAACCGTCGGAGACTGTATCAGACAACAGGCGCAGATTTTTGAGGAGAAAAACATTCCCTGCGTTCTTGAATGGAACGAAGGCAATCATTTCAGGGACTCCGACCTCCGTACTGCAAAGGCATTTATCAACTTAATGAAATAGACGAAACCGCCCTGCTTACGCAAGGCGGCTTTTACATACATTCAATCATTATCTTTGTCGCCAGGCGGTAGCCTGCTTTGAACACTTCTTCGTCAATCACAACGGATAATTCATTCGCTGCCGTGAGGTATTTTTCAAAGAGTTCCTTCTGTTCTTCGTTCAGAGTTTCGGCTAATTCCTGTTGAAGTCTGCCGATAAGTGCAAGCCCTTCTTTGTACCTCGGGTTGCTTTTCATCATCTCCGAATCGCAGGGGACGATGTTTCCGTTATATAGATTTCCAAGCGTTGTCATCGTATCACCTCACAAAAAGCAATACCATAACTTATCCTGAAAGTCCAGATAAATTTCCGAACCCTTTAGTTATTGTTTTTATTAGGCTTTTTATAAGGGTTATTAAACAATTTATCTTTTGCTTCGTTCTGAACATCACCGTTGTGACCGATTTTTAGGAGCATAAAATGCTATTTTATAATAATTACTTTTATGGCTAGTTTAGATAACAAAAACAACACCGCCGATCGCTCAGCGGTGTTTCTTTTTTATTCACATTCGCAGATATTGCGCCTTGTCTGCAGGATTGATGAAGGAGTTACAGAAAATTCATCAAGTCCCCATTCAACGAGCTTAGGAATCAGTCGTTCGTCTGCAGCAGCCTCGCCGCACATACCAACCATAATTCCTGCTTTCTTTGCATTTTTAATCGTCATTTCAATTGCACGAAGAACTGCAGGCTGGAAAGCATCATATAAATGGCTGACATTTGCGTTTCCTCTGTCAACCGCCATAGTATAGCCCGTAAGGTCGTTTGTTCCGATTGAGAAGAAATCAACCTCTTTTGCAAGTAAATCGGAAATCAGAGCCGCCGAAGGCGTTTCAATCATTATGCCAAGCGGAGCCATACGGAAGGATAGGCCTTCGCTTTCAAGTTCTGCGGCACATTCATCAATCAGTGCCTTTGCCGCTTTAACCTCATCGAGCGAAGTAACAAGCGGAAGCATAATCTTTATATCTCCGAAATATGCCGCACGAAGAAGCGCACGGAGTTGTTTTTTATATAGTTCTGTATTTTTAAGACAATAGCGAATCGCTCTGAAGCCGAGGAAGGGATTTTCCTCTTTATCAATTTTAAGATAATCAATCGCTTTGTCGCCGCCGATATCAAGAGTTCTGATGATAACCTCTTTGCCGTCCATTGCCTTGGCAACGGTTGAATACGCTTCAAACTGTTCTTCCTCTGTTGGCTCACGGTCTCTGTCCATAAACAGAAATTCAGTTCTGAAAAGACCAATGCCTTCGCCACCGTTCTGAATAACATTCTGCGCATCCTCGGCTTTCCCGATATTGCCGTATACCTTCTTTTTAGCCCCGCTTTTTGTAATAGTAGGCTTGTTAAAGTAAACTTTCAGACCTTCTTTTTCTTCAAGGTATGCCTTTTGCTTGCCTGTGTACTCGGCAATTTCAGCATCACTGGGCTTTGTGAACACCTTGCCCTTGAAGCCGTCTACAATCAGCATATCGCCGTTTTCAACAATCTGAGTAACATTGATAACGGAAAGCGCAGCAGGTATTCCCATTGCACGGGCGAGAATTGCGCTGTGACTTGTAACACCGCCAACCTCGGTTACGATGGCGCTGACATTTTCCTTATTTATCTGGCTTGTCATTGATGGGGTGAAATCCTTTGCAATCAGAATCGAGCCCTTCGGAACAGTTGCAATATCAACACTTTTAACTCCGAGCAGAATTCTGATAAGGCTGTCTTTAATATCCTTAACGTCAGATGCACGCTGGCGCATCATTTCATCTTCAACGCCTGCGAACATATCGTAAAACATTGTGCAAACAGTATCAACTGCCGCTTCGGCAACTGCGCCGCCGTCAATGTTATCGTTCATCTGGGAGAGCATAAACGGGTCGGCAAGCATTGTTAAATGACCTTCAAGAATTTCAGCCTCTTTTTCGCCTGCGCTTGCTTTTAACCCTTCTGCCATTTCTCTTGTTTCGGCAGTGAAGGCTTCAACCGCTTTGTTAAGGCGAGATTTTTCTTCTTCTGCAGTGGTGTATTTAACTGCAGAATAGTCAAGGCTTATATCTTCAATTATGACTGCTTTTCCTATGCCATAGCCCTGAGAAGCGCCTATACCCTGTAACATAAAATCACCTCATAGAGGGCGGATTTTTCCGCCCTTTTTCATTTCTTATTCTTCGCCGAAGCCGCTTTCAATCATTGATGAAGCTTCGCTAAGCATTGCTTCTTCATCAGCGCCATTGCATGAAACAGTGATTTCACTGCCGCATTTCATGCAAGCTGCCATAATATTCATAATGCTTTTGCCGTTGATATCCTTGCCGTTAAAAGTGATAGTTATATCGGAAGAATACTTTGCCATTGCGGTTACGAAAACCTGTGCAGGTCGCATATGAAAGCCCATTTTGTTAGTAAGTGTAAAAGATTTTGAAACCATAATATTACCTCTTTTTTATTTATGCGGTTTTCTTTTCAACCTTGTTTTTATTCTTCTTCAGAATTGCAAGCATCAGCGCTCCTGCAACAGAACCTGCTATGAGCGAGATGATATATCCAAGCGGATGCTCAACAACTGCGAAGGTGAAGATACCACCGTGAGGTGCAGGGCAAGCGCAGCCGAACAGCGCACAAACAGCGCCTGCAACGCCGGAGCCAACCATACAGGAAGGAATAATGCGAAGCGGGTCGGAAGCAGCATAAGGAATTGCGCCTTCTGTGATGAAGCAAAGACCCATCAGATAGTTAACAGGACCGTTCTTGAGTTCCTGCTCAGTCCACTTGCTCTTGTTGAAGGTAGTTGAAAGTGCGATTGCAATCGGGGGAACCATACCGCCAATCATAACGGCTGCCATAATCCAGGTGTTGCCGTCCGCAATTGCAGCAGTTCCAAATACATATGCCGCCTTGTTGAACGGGCCGCCCATATCAATAGCCATCATTGCAGCAAGAACAACTGAAAGCAAAAGTTTGCTTGTGTCGCCCAGATTGGTAAGGAAATTTGAAAGTCCGCTGTTGAGAAGTCCAACAACAGGGTTGATAAGAAGCATTACTATTCCGATAAGGAATGTTCCGCAGAGCGGATAGATGAATACGGGTTTAATTCCGTCCATTGCCTTTGGAAGCCAGTTGAACGCTTTTTTAAGGCCGTTAACAAGCAAACCTGCAACAAAACCTGCAAGGAGTGCTCCGAGGAAGCCCGATACGGCTGTGTCATCCCCAGTCGGATTTGAAAGAGTTGCGCCTGTTGTTGCAAGATAACCGCCTACGATACCCGGAAGCAAACCGGGTCTGTCTGCTATTGACATTGAGATATATCCTGCAAGAATCGGAAGCATAAATGCAAATGCTGCTTTACCAATCCAGAATACAACTGCTGCAACGGGGTTTGTGAATCCAAAGTTTCCGCCGACATTGGCATTGCCTGCGATAGTATCAATAAGGAAGCCGAGTGCAATAAGAACACCGCCGCCTACAACGAACGGAAGCATATGCGAAACTCCGTTCATAAGGTGCTTATAAACCTTTCTTCCGAAGCCTTCGCCGTCGCCTGATGTTTCATCCGAAGCGTCTGCAGAATCACTGTGATAAACAGGGGCTTCCTTGTTGAGTATTTTGTTGATAAGTTCTTCGGGCTTGTTAATGCCGTTTGAAACAGAGGTCTTGTAAACAGGCTTTCCGTTGAAACGAGCCATCTCAACATTTCTGTCAACTGCGCAGATAATTCCGTCGCAGTTTGCGATTTCCTCTTTAGTAAGCACATTTTTTGCGCCGCCTGAGCCGTCTGTTTCAACCTTGATTGAAATGCCCATTTTTTCAGCAGCCTGTTCAAGCGCTTCAGCAGCCATATAGGTATGAGCAATACCTGTCGGGCAAGCCGTTACTGCAAGAATTTGATAGCCGTCCTTCGGTGCTTCTGTAACCACAGGCTCCTCGGGATACTTTTCAGCCTCTGCCTTGTCGATGATTTCAATATACTCTTCGGGCGTTTTTGCCGCACGGAGTTTTGCGCAGAAATCAGCGTCCATAAGCATTACCATAAGGCGTGAGAGAATTTCGAGATGAAGGTCTCCGTCAAGAGGTGCTGCTATCATAAACAGAATGTCTGAAGGCTTTCCGTCGGGTGCACCGTAATCAACGCCGCCCGGTACAGTAATTGATGAAAGTCCGGGTGTTTTTACGCTTTCGCTTTTTGCGTGGGGCACTGCAATACCTTCGCCGATTGCAGTTGAGCCTTGGCTCTCTCTTGCGAGAATTGCCTCTTTGTAAATCCCGGCATCACCCAGATTGCCGGCGCCGGAGTGTAGGTCAACCATTTTGTCTATCGCTTCTTCCTTTGTTGAAACCGAAGCGTTTAACGCAATGGCATCGACTTTAAGTAAATCGATAATTTTCATAAATTTTCCTCCTTAAATATTTATATCAGCTTTTGCTAATATCCAATAAATCATAAACGCGGTCAATTTCCGCTTTATCTGCAAGCCCCTCTGAAAAGGCTGTTGCATTTCCGCACACTGCGCCGAGTCTGAGCGCATGGGAATAATCCTTCTTCTGAATGTAGCCCGCAATAAATCCGCCGACCATACTGTCGCCGCAGCCAACGCTATTAACAAGTTTGCCTTCGGCGTTTTCTATTTTGAAAACACCGCCGTTTTCATCTATCAGCATTGCGCCGTCCTTTGAGCGGGAAACAAGAACATTTCTTGCGCCCATTTTCTGAAGTTTTCTTGCGTACTTTTCAATTTCTTCATCGGTTTTTGTTTTAACTGAGAATAAATCTCCAAGCTCGTGGTGGTTCGGTTTTACTAAAAACGGCTTATATTTCAGCACGTTTAAAAGCAGGTCGCCCGTTGCATCAACAACAAAATTAACTCCCCTGCCCGAAAGCCTTTTTAATATTCGCTCATATATATCCGCGGGCAATGTGCTCGGAACAGAGCCCGCAAGAACAAGAAAGTCACCGTCTTTGATTTCATCAAGTTTTTCAAAAAGTTCTTTTATTTCATCTTCTGAAATGTTGGGTCCCTGAGCATTGATATCAAGTTCCGTATCAGCCTTGATTTTAACATTTATTCTTGTGTTTCCGCTTTTAAGGCGGTTAAAATCGCAGTTGACTCCATCTCCCTTAAGCATTCTTTCAAGTTCATTGCCTGTGAATCCTGCAACAAATCCGAGCGCTTTGTTTTCAATGCCGAGCCTTGTTAAAATAACAGACACATTGATTCCTTTACCGCCGTAATAAAGCATTTCCTCTTTAGAACGGTTGATATCGTCATAGCGCAGCGCTCCGACCTTCATAACATAATCAAGTGCAGGGTTTAATGTCACTGTATAAATCATTTTGCGCACACCTCTTTAGTAACTGTTCTTGTTTTTATTTCTTCATTTTTGCATTTATCGCAAATGATGCAGGATGAATCTATTGAAGCCACACTTACCGCCGATACCTTGCCGAATTTTGAGGAATCCGTTAAAACATAACTCACAAAGCTTCGCTCAATAGCAACGGCTTTGATGGTTGCTTCTTCAATATCGGTTGTTGTATATCCCTGTTTTTCGGTTACTCCGTTTATGCCTATGAAGGCTTTGGAAAAATTATATTGCTGAAGATTTTTTGCAGCAACAACACCTGTAATAGCTTCGGTTGAACTTTTCAAATCACCGCCGAGAACTATCACTTTGCACCCTTTTGCAGCAAGTTCCTGCGCATGAGCAATTCCGTTTGTCACATAGGTTGCCTTCGTATTAGTTATCATAGTTGCAAGAAGAAATGTTGTTGAACCTGCATCAATAAAAACATAATCATCATCCTGAATAAGCGATGCAGCATATTCGGCGATTTTTGATTTTTCATTATAATTAGTATTAACCTTTTTATTAATACTTTCTTCTCTGTTCAGAAATTCCTGAGAAAGAAGCATTGCGCCTCCGCGAACCTTATTAATCTTTCCTACTTCTGTCAGCGCCGAAAGGTCACGCCTTATGGTTGATTCGCTTGCGCCTAAAGCATCGCATAGTTCAGAAACCTTAACACTGCCCTTGGTTTTGATAATTTCAAGGATTCTGCTGTGTCTTTCCTGTGTCAGCACTAACAAATCACCTCTTTCTCTCTTGGTCTTATTATATCAAATTCTTTCACTATCAGTCAATAGCGAGCAGTTATTCTCGGTTAATTTAACAAAACTGTCTTTTATTCCTTGTGATTTGTTACAAATATTGTTAAATTTGTGACTGATTTTGACAGATTTTCTTTTATCAATCATCCAATCGGTCAAAATTGCAAACGAAGTTCGGTTAAGAAAAAGCAAAAAACGAACCTACAACCAGACCGGCTGTTAACCTTGGTAATAAAGTTTCGAGACCTGCAACATAACAGCAAAACGAGGGGCTGCCTCACATCCGTGAGACAGCCCCGTTTTAGAAAGGAATGATAATTTTGAATTATCTTATTTAACCGTTACTTTAATCTTTGTCATCTTGCCGTTGCTTTTTGCCTCATCATTTGACAAAGTATTGTTTTTCAGTTATAAAAATGTTATAATATTCAAAATCTGACAAAAATGCACCAAATAAAATGTAAAGGAATTTCAAAATGAAAAAAATATTTATTACATTACTTTCATTGTTGCTTATTATAACCGCTGTTCCTGTTTCCGTGAACGCAAGCAGCGCTCCGCCCGAGGTTAAAGCGTCGGGCACGGAGGCAAACTTCATATCAAACGCGCCCATCAGCACGGTGCGTATTGACAGAACAAAAATCAATACTTCGGGCGCAACACTATATCATCCCGATTACAGCGTTGGTTTCCGTCTTGATGAAGAAGGATATGTTTACGCGCCGAAATGCGGTGTTAAATCAGGCTATACAGGGCTTGGATATTTCACGCTGACCTTTGCAGACGCGGCAGTTTTGCCCGACGGCACACGCAAAAATCTTGTTGTTAAATTCAGCGATGTTACAACCATTGGCAAAACAGGCACCGCTAATTATTATGATTACCTGAAATTTGCGCGCATTACAAATAATGCTGATACACCTCTCACCTTTTCGCCTTTATCGGTTAACGAAAAAAAGCAACTTGCAATCAGAAGCGCCGTAACCTTTTCTGTTGCAAACGCAGGAGATAACGACACATTTATCTTCACCGCCGACAAAATTAATACCAATCGGGGAAACAGCGAATCTTTCAATAGTATTGTTGACGCTCAAGGACATTATGCTTATTCCGAATCAATGGAACCTCTCAGCGGAATTGCCGACAATTCGGATATTTATACTACCGAAAACAGCAGTCTGAGCGTTGTTGAGGGAAAAAGCGCGGGAAGTTACGGAATCCGCTTTGTCGGAAGCGGTTCAAACGAAAGCAATTATGCGGAGGGATTCGCAACCGTCGGAACTGCAAAAAACGGCTTTACTTCACGAATCTGGAGTTCTGCAGGAACAAATACCGCTGCGCTTGATATAGGGCTTTTAACTTCTGCGGATATCTTCTCTCTTGAAACCGCAGCAGGTGAACACGGAAGCATTTCTCTTTGGGCTGACGGAACTGCAAACAG
>JAFYFO010000153.1 GCA_017543725.1 Eubacterium sp. | reverse complement strand
AAACTCCATTATACGATAGGTTGCTTTATGAGTCCACTTTTTATTTTAGGTGTTGCACTTGTATTGTAAATCTTTGATTAAGAATTTTGAGTGGGCGATGCCCACACCCATAACTATCAATTCTTAGTTAATAAAAAATTGCCTCAAACGAGGCAATTTTTATTAGTCAAAAGCGTGTCCTGATGAACCGAATACAACGTCTATCTTATGAGCAACAACCTCTTCAATGAGATTTCTTGCAGGAGTGAGATACTGACGGGGGTCAAAGTGGGTCGGATTCTCGGCAAAGTGCTTTCTTATAGCAGCGGTCATTGCGATTCTGATATCCGAGTCAACATTAACCTTGCAAACAGCCATTGAAGCAGCCTGACGAAGCATATCTTCGGGAATACCGATAGCGTCGGGCATTGAGCCGCCGAATTCGTTAATCATTTTGATATGTTCCTGGTTAACGGAACTTGCGCCGTGAAGAACAATCGGGAAATCGGGAAGTTGTTTGCCGACTTCTTCAAGAATATCAAAACGAAGTTGGGGTTTCTGACCGGGCTTGAATTTATATGCGCCGTGGCTTGTTCCGATTGCAATAGCGAGTGAGTCAACGCCTGTTCTTGTTGCAAAATCATAAACCTCTTCGGGTCTTGTGTATGATTCGTTTCCTGCTTCAACAACAACATCGTCTTCAACGCCTGCGAGAGTTCCGAGTTCGCCCTCAACAACAACGCCGTGTGCGTGTGCGTATTCAACAACCTGCTTTGTGAGTTTGATATTCTCTTCATAGGGAAGTGAAGAGCCGTCAATCATAACTGAAGTGAAACCGCCGTCTATGCAGGATTTGCAGGTTTCAAAATCAGGACCGTGGTCGAGGTGAAGAGCAATCGGAAGACCTGTTTCCTCTGCAGCAGCCTTAACCATGGCAACAAGATAATCATGGGAAGCATATTTTCTTGCGCCTGATGAGCACTGAAGAATAACGGGAGCCTCAAGTTTTTTAGCCGCTCTGGTGATTCCCTGAACAATTTCCATATTGTTAACATTGAACGCGCCGATAGCGTAGCCGCCGTCATATGCTTTTTTAAACATTTCTTTTGTTGTAACAAGTGGCATAATTAATATCTCCTAACTTTTTATTGGAATTTATCCTTAAGTATTATAATATAAATTACATTATATTTCAACAATTAATTATTAATTATAACCTATCTTATTTATTCTTTCCGTGAAGAATCGGGGAAAGCGGCTTATAGATAAGCATTGAAATGCAAACGCAAATCATTCCCTTGATAAATGTGAAGGGAACATTGAAAATAAGAAGCGCCTGCTCGATTGATTTAACCGAGGGAAGAATTGCCTGATACATTCCCAGAACCGCGTTTTTATCCATAAAATTATAATAGAAAGGATAAACAATGAATTCGTTTGAGGGATATGAAACCGCCGCCATCAAAAGCGCTCCGATAACGCCGCCGAGGAAAGCGCCCTTTTTTGACTTATCTTTTTTATAGATTATTCCTGCGGTTGCCGAAAAAACAGCGCCGAGTATAAAATTCGAAAGTTCGCCGATATAGCCGCTCTGGCTTACCGCCATATGAATAAGATTTTTAACAAGGGAAATAAGTATTCCCGCAATCGGACCGTAGGCAAAAGCGCCAATCAAAGCGGGCAAATCCGAAAAATCAAGTTTTATGAAACTCGGAATAATCGGAATCGGAACTTCAAGGTATTGAAGCGCAATCGCCGCCGCAGAAAGCATTCCCGCTCCTGCAAGAAATCTTGTTTTTGAATTGTTTTTTGCTGACATAATGAAAACCTCACTTAATTATTTTCAAAATATCCCACAAAAAGAGAGCCCCGACGAATAGTCGGGGCATTGTTAATAATAACAATATGATTTCTCTCATCCGGACTCATACCATTTTAGTTGCCAGTTGCCAGTGGTCAGTAAAATGATAATTACCGTCGGTAACGGAATTTCACCGTTTCAGTTCCGCTTTTGCGGAAGTCGCAGACTTTAACTGCCGGTGGGGAATTGCACCCCGCCCCGAAATATTTTGTAGTTTTATTATATTCAATATAGCCATTTTGTCAACAGTTGTATTACACAACAAAAGAAATGTAAAACAAAAATGGCAAAAAATCAAAAAACTATACAAAATAATAGAGATATGTCTACTAAAACACCCGAAAATTTGACAATCGGGAAAAAATTTGGTATAACCTTAACCGTTGCAGCCAAAAGTTACAAAACTGTAACAATTTATTACAAAGGAGTAATTCTTATCAGTATCAAGGTAAAAATCATATCGGTTGTTCTCGCTTTTTGCTTTGCCCTTTCGGGCGCAACCCTTGCTTTTGCGGGAGAAAACAGCGAAAGTGCATTGCCTTCATCCTTGTCGGCTTCCAACGGAAAGTTTCTGACAACAGCGCCGGTTAATTCTCTTTTTGAAAAAAACGGCTTTGAAGTGAAGGCAAAGAATATAACAAAAAACAGCGCCGATTTAACCTGGAAAAGCAGCAAGCAATATATCGGCTATAAGATTTGCAGATTTAATATTCTTTCAAACAAATGGGAAGAAATCGCGCAAACAACAAAAGAGAAATACGAAGTTGAAGACCTTTCGGCAGGCTCAATCTATAGATTCTGCGTTTTAAACGCTGTTTCGGATGATGTTCTCGGCGCTATCCAGATTAAAACGAAGGTTAAAAAGCCGAAACTCAAGGTTATCGAAAAAACCTCCAAAAAAATCGTTTTGAATCTCGGAACTCATTCAAAAAACGAAACCGTTGTTATTTACAGAAAAACAAGCGGCAAGAAATTCAAAAAAATTGCCGAAGTTAAAGGAAAATCAACCTACACGGATAAAAACCTCAAGGGAAACACAACTTATTATTATAAAGCAATAACTAAGTTTAAACTGGAAGGGGAAGCCTTCAAAAGTAAGGAATCGGCTGTTTTAAAAACAAAAACTCTTCTTTCAATGGACCTTCCCTCAGTCAGCGGCAAAACAAAAACTTTTGCCTACTATACTGCAGTAACGCTCAGAAGTTCACCGCAGTATAAACTTCTCAGAAGTGAAAAATGCACAACTGATGAAGAAACCGGAATCAGAATGTATGACGGATGCTATTGCGTTGCACTCGGTTCCTATTATGCAACAAAAATCGGAACGAAGTTCAGAATAACTTTCTCAAACGGAAATTCAATCAAGGTTATTCTCTGCGACCAGAAAGCAAACCGCCACACCGATTCAAAGCATCAGTATGCGGTTAACAACAAGGATATTGTTGAATTCTATGTTCAGGGAAATAAAATCCCGAGGGCAATCAGAGGAAGAGGAAACTACGGAATCCTCAAACAATTCTCGGGAAGCGTTGTCAGCATAGAAAAATATATGGATTAATCAATACGGGCAGGAGCAAAAAACGCTCCTGCTTTTTTTGTATTAGGCACAGACGAATCACCCGTTCAAGCGAGAGAAAAAAGCAAGCAATAATCAAGCCGTCATTTTTATAATAAATCAGTCAGTCCGTTTTAGGTGTAGGGATCGACGCCCTCGGCGTTCCGCAGAGAAGAGTTGTGTATTTATTGCCTTATAAATGAGATATTTTTATAATGTTTTACCACCATTCTTTCGGGTTGCGAAAGAACGGTGGCGCTTCGCACTCCGCTACGAGGGAGCGCGTACAAATGAACTGCAAAAAACAAGTAACCGTTGGTTATGATTTATTTTGCTCCTGCTTTTTCTATTGATAATAATATAATTTTGTAATATAATATTAAATCATACTTAATAAGAGGGGAATAATATGTATATTATTTTGGCAACTCTTTCGGCGCTGATTATGGCGGCGATTGAAATGAAGTTTTTCTGCAGAAAGAAAAACGCAAAAGAAAGAATCAGAATACTTCTGAAAAACATTGTTTTTGTTGATTTTCTTTCATTTGCCGCAAACAAATATGTTTTGAAATATCCTCATTTTTTCAGCAACGAGGGAAGCGGAAAAAAAGAGTTTATAACATTCTTTGCCGTATCACTTGCAATCGGAATTGTTTTTCAGGTTATTTCAGCGGGCGTCAACAGATTTTTATTCTATGAAGAGGATAAAACGCCCGAAAAAAAGAAAAGCAAGGCGCTTAAAATCATTTCAACGGTTTTGTTTTTCATAGGCTGCGTTTTTGTTTTCGGAACAACCTGGGGAGCGGATACTTTCGGAAAACTGACGGGCGACCAGATTGTTATCAATATGCTCTCTCCCGCAGAGGGCTCCGACACCAGCACCTACATAACGATTTTTGAAGGCCCCGTTTTCAACACATTTTTGCTGACAACTCTTTTTGCCTGGTTTGATTTCAAAAAGGTTAAGATTATATATGTTAAGGCAAGGGAGAGCAAAACCGTTTTCAGTATGGGCGCAAAAAGAATAATCAGTTTTATTCTTGCGCTTGCTATGTTTATCGGCGGAGCGTGCTTCGGATATAACGGCTATGAACTTGATAAAATAATCAGCGGATATTTTGTTGAATCAAAAACGCTTGATGATATTTATGTTAACCCGAAAGAAACAAAAATAACATTCCCCGAAAAAAAGAGAAATCTTATTCATATCTATCTTGAATCGCTTGAAAACACTTTCTTTTCAAAAGACCTCGGCGGCAATATGGATATGAATTTAATGCCCGAACTTGAAAAACTTTCTTATGACGGAATTATTTTTTCGCATAGCGACGGATTTTTCGGCGGTCCGCTTGACGGAACGGGAACGCAGTGGTCCTGCGCTTCAATGGTTAACCAGACAACGGGTCTTCCGATGAAAGTTCCCGCAAAAGCGGATAGTTACGCAAATGATAAGGGCTTCTTGCCGGGTGCATATTCCTTAAACGACCTTCTTCACGATAACGGCTACGAACAAACGGTTATGTTTGGCGCGGACGCTGCCTTCGGCGGACTTGACACTTTCTACACAACCCACGGAGGCGTTAAGGTTTTCGACCACGCCTATGCAATGAAAAACGGATATATTCCCGAGGGCTACAGAGTCTGGTGGGGATATGAAGACGATAAACTCTATGAATTTGCAAAAGAGGAAATAACAAGGCTTTATAAAACAGGCAAGCCCTTTAATTTCACAATGGAAACCGCCGACACCCATATGCCAAACGGCTATCTTTCAAAAAATGCAAAAACTCCCTATGATAATCAATACGCAAATGTTATTGCATACAGCACATCACAGGCGGTTGAGTTTATTAAATGGATTCAGTCACAGCCGTTTTATGAAAACACAACGATAGTTATTATCGGCGACCACAACAGTATGGAAACCAATTTCTTCAAGCATTATAACTTCACGGGAGATTATCTCAGAACTCAGTATAACTGCATATTGAATCCTGCTCAGGGGCTTGAAAATCCCGATAAGAGCATAACGAGGAACAGAAAGTGGAGCAACTGGGATTATTATCCGACAATTCTTGCCGCAATGGGATGCAAAATCGAGGGCGAGCGCCTCGGAATCGGAACAAATCTTTTCAGCGGCAAAAAAACCGTTTTCGAAGAATACGGAAAAGATTATATCAATAAAGAGTTTGAAAAAAAGAGCGAATTCTATAACAAGGAAATATTCAAAGCAGAATAAAAACAGCGCCCCGCCTTTTCCGGCGGGGCGCAATTCTTTATATATTATTATTCAATTTCTTCTTTAAACGGGCTTTCAACCGCGCCTTCAACATCTGCCATATTGTGTTCAAGGTCAACGGTTTCTTTTTTATTTATCGGCGAATATTTATCCTGATAATAGTTTTCGCCGACATTATCAATAGTTGAATCCGGGTGAAGGGTTATAACCGTGCAGCCCCTCTGAAGTCCGAATTTTGCAATTCCGGGATACGCAAGATAGTCGATTGAATATCCGTATGTCAGGCGGATTCCCTTGTATTCAACGCAAAGGGTGTTGAGGTGGTCGTGGCCGAAGAAAACAGCCTGAGTTGAATTTTCCCTGAAGGCGTCGATAATTCCGTGGTTATAATTGCTGCAGCAAATCGCCTCGTTTCCTTCGCCTAAAACGCCGTAGATATATTTAAGATTATCCGTGCTTTTGAATCCCGCTTCTTTATATTCCTTATAAGCGTCTTTCATCTCTTTCGGAGGAATATGGAAGAAGGCAATTGATTTCGGAGTTTTTCCGCCGTTTATTTCGGTTAATTCCTTAACGGTTTCCTTATACCATTCAACCTGGTCCTCGTGAATACAATCGTATCTCCAATAAATTCCGAAATAGTCTTTATCGGTATAGGAATGGGTGTCCATAACAAAAATGCTCTGAGTTATTTCGCCCTTGCTGTTTTTAACGTTTATAACATAGTTTCCCTCACCGCTGACGGCGGAAGGTCCGCTCTGGAACAGGCAGTGGGGATATTCGCTTTTATTGCCGTATAATTCGGCAAGCGCGTGCCTTGAATAGTAGGAATACGCTTCCGTATCGTGGTTTCCGAAGGCAAGGCACCAGTAAACGCCGAGTTTTTCCATCATCCTTGCAAAAACAATCGCGCTCTGCTTATTGTTGAAAGTTCCCGAAGAATAGGGAACGGGGAAGGAAATATCGCCCGAAACAACAACCAAATCGGGTTTTTCGGCGCTTATCATAGCCGCCGCGGCATTCAGCGCCTTGTTATCATTTTTAATGCTGAGGAAGCCGCCGCCGATATGAACATCGGTTAACTGCAAAACCTTGAAATCCCTGTCCGTTGTGAAAGTGAAATAGCCGCTTTCATCCTTTTCGGGTTTCAGTTGGGATTCATAACTGACCTTTTTAACGCTGTTTTCAACAAACGCCTTGTTTGATTTAAGCGAAACAAAGTTAACTATTGCAAGAATTCCCGTAAGCAGCGCAAGCGAAAAACAAATCCAGAACAAAACCTTTAAAAAGATAATAAATTTCTCTTTACGGCTTTTTTTAACTCTATCCTTTTTCATTTTGATTACCTCTTATCAGTTATTAAAAATTTTGATTCATTAATGATTGATTTGATTGCCGAAGCCGTTATTGCTATTCCGCTGAAAATCGCAAAATAGCCGTCAATGGCAAAGCGGATTTTATTTGATAAAAACAGTCCCAAAACCGCAAAAAGCGTTATAAAACAATCAAGAAAACTATCAAGCAAAAGCGATTTTATAATCGGCGAGGGGCTTTTCTTATTAATATGATAAAAGAAAACGCCCAAAAAGATTTTAACAAAAACCGTTGCCGAAATAATAACGGCATATCTTGTTGAATAGGAAACGGGAAGGGGATATAAAAGTCTGTCCGCTCCGTTATAGATGAAATATATTCCGCAGATTGCAATAAGCAGGCTGATAACAAAATCGGCAAGGCTCTGCGCTCTCAGGGATTCCCTTTCGCCGAGCCTGAAAGCAAGCGAAAAGCCCATTATCGCTATAACGCAGGCGAAAGTGTCGCCCAGATTATTTATTGCGTCGCAGTAAACAGCAAGCGAATTTGAAGCAATTCCGATATAGAGTTTTGCAAGAAACAAAACGAAGTTAACTCCAAATCCTGTCAGCCCTGCTGCCAGAGCGGTTTTTTTCTGCATATCTCTTCTCCGAAGTTTTTTCTTATTATAACATATATGTTTCAGGATTACTATATAATAATTTTAAAAATATCAATGAGCCGCGGCGCTACCTTTTACACTTGACAAAAGGCATAAAAGTGATATAATTCATATGATTGGTACACACATATGAACATACCACACATATGAATTAAGGTGAAAAACAAATGAAAGAACAGGAAATATTTGATTTAGCGGAATTTTTCAAGGCTTTTTCGGATTCAACAAGGGTTAAAATTCTTCTTGCGCTCTTTGAAGAAGAACTGAATGTTTCGCAGATTGTTGAAAAAATCGGCGTTTCGCAAACTGCGGCTTCGCACCAACTGAGGTTTTTAAAGCAAAGCCATCTTGTTCGCTGCAGGAGGGACGGAAAAAATATTTTTTATTCCCTTGCCGACGAACATGTTAAAATAATTATGAACAGCGCCATTGAGCATATAGAGGAGTGATTATATGAGCGAAAATATTCAGAGTCATGAGCACGACCACTCCCATAACCACGAGAATTTCGAAAAAACAAAGAAGGGCGCAATAATAAAAATACTTATTTCTGCGCTTTTCTTTGCCGCAGGCTATATATGCGAGGAATTCCTCTCAGCGCCCAATATAATATGTTTTATATTATTTGCCGTTTCATATATCGCGGTCGGATTTGAGGTTGTTAAGGATTCAATAGAAGATATATTGGAAGGCAAGATTTTTAACGAATGTCTTTTGATGACGGTTGCCTCGCTCGGCGCGTTTATTATCGGCGAATACGGCGAAGGCTGCGCGGTTATGCTTCTTTATTCGATTGGCGAGTTTATTCACGGAGCGGCAATCAGCAAGAGCAAAAAGGCGATTCGCAAAATAGAAAACGAAAGCGGAAAGCCCCATATTCACCAGTCGAGCGAAAACGAAAGTTTTATTGCTTCCTTTGCGAAAATCTATACCCCGATTATCTGCGTTATAGCAATTCTTGTTATTCTGATTCCCCCGCTTTTCCTTTCGGGAAGTTGGAGGGAATGGATATACAGGGGTCTTTCCGTCCTCGTTATCGGCTGTCCCTGCGCGATAGTTATTTCCGTTCCGCTGAGTTTTTCGTGCGCTATAGACGCCTGCACGAGGCGCGGCATTTATGTTTACCACACAAACGCTCTTGAAAAACTCAACAAGGGCGGAAACGCAGACGACGGAATATATTTTGAAAACAAAAGCGAAGAAAATATTGCTTTTGCAAAAAAAGCGGCTAAAAAAGCGGTTGCCGTTGCAAGAGAAAATGTTGCCATTGCGCTGAGCGTTAAACTCGTTGTTTTGATTTTAGCCGTTTTCCTTGATAAGGAGTTGCCGATGTGGCTTGCGGCGTTCAGCGATGTCGGAATTTCATTTATTGCAATACTCAATTCATTAAGAAGTTTAAGAATAAGATAATATGCAGAAATTATTTATTGATTACACACCGGAAAATGAAATAGTTCTCGATGGCGAACAGGCTCGCCATATCGCAAAATCGCTCAGAATGAAAAAGGGCGATATGCTGATTGTCAACGATTCAAAGGGCAGCGATTTCGGATGCGTTATTGAGGAAATAACAAAGGAAAGCGTTTTTCTGAAAGTTTGCTATCAGCAGGCAAGCAACAGCGAGCCCGATTGCAGGGTCAGAATTTATCAGGGAAACCCGAAGAGCGGCAAACTTGAAGATATTATTCAGAAATGCACCGAACTCGGAGTTTTTGAGATTATTCCCGTTTTAACAAAAAGGTGCGTCAGCTGTCCCGATGAGAAAAGCGCAAAAAAGAAAACCGAAAGATATAATAAAATCGCCCTTGAAGCCGCTCAGCAAAGCGGAAGGGGCGTTGTTCCGAAGGTTTATGATTTAATCCCGCTCAAAAAAGCCGTTGAAGAGGACGAAAGCGAGGTTAAAATAGTTTTTTATGAGGGCGGCGGAGAACCGCTCAGAACGCTTGTTGACGAAAAAACAAAAAGCGTTTCAATTTATATCGGTCCGGAGGGCGGATTTGAAAAAGAAGAGGTTGATTTGATTGTTTCGGGCGGAGCGGCAGCGGCAACCCTCGGCAAGAGAATCCTCAGAACCCAGACCGCTCCCGTTGCAGCCCTTTCGGCAATTATGCTTATAACAAACAATCTTGAATAAAATTGAAAATTCAGGGGCGCAGATTTGAGAACGGGCATTTCTTTTTTGATATAATCGGAGCGAAGCGACCCGAAATTCGTAATTCGTAACTCGTAATTTGTAATTAATATAAAATAGGTCTTTGCAAACGCAAAGACCTATTTTATATTATTCCTCGCCCAGTGAAAAAGATATTGCTGAGCGATTCCCTCAATTCCATCAAAACATTCGGGAAGTCCGTTTGGATAGTGTTCCATAACTCTTTTCATCCAGACATCAACGGGGAATGCGCTTAAAAAGCCGAATCCGAAAAGCAGAGCGCAGTTTGCAACTTTTATTCCTACTCCGTAGATATTAAGCAATTCTTTTCTTGCCTCTTCAAGCGTGAGGCTTTTTATTTTTTCCAAATCAATTTTGCCCGAGGCAACATCTTTTGAAAGTTTTTCAAGATATTTCGCGCGGTATCCGCAGCCGAGGGCTTCAAAATCGGCAACTTCAAGTTCTGAAAGCCTCTGAGCCGATGGAAAAGAATAGTATCCGTTTCCCAAATCGTCCCCATATGCTCTGCAAAGTCGCGAAATAATCAGTTTTATTCTCTTGATATTGTTTTGCTGGGAGATAACAAAAGAACAAAGCGCCTCCCACGGCTCCTGGTTGAGAATTCTTATTCCGTAGTATTCATCAATAGTTGAGGATAAAAGGCTGTCTTCCCTGAGTTTATCGCAGATTGCCTTATAATCCCTGTTTAAATCAAAATAGTTAACCCAGAAATTATTGAAAACTTCAATATCCGTGTTTTCAAAGATTAAATCGCCGTTTTCTTTTCGTATATTAAGAAAATTTGAGCCTGCAACTCCGCAGTAGGAGCCGTCTTCACAGCGTTCCCATCTGAACGCCTGGCCGCAATCGAGAGTTAAATCAAGGTCAAGACATTCAACCCCCGAAACAACGATTGATTTTTCAGTTTCTTTTATCTTCATAATTCATTCCGTTTCGTCAATATTATACAAATAATTATAACATTAATTTGTCAAGAGTTAAAGTTAAAAATGGCAGAATTAACAAAAAAATATAACAATTTTGTAATGTTAAAAACTATGTGTAAAATGTTGAAAAGGTTGCCCCTTTGTGCAAAAATATGGTTTTCAACAGGCGAAAAAAGCCCGAAATAAAGCCTTTTTCAAATATTTTTAAACATTTTCCACATAGTTTTCCACAATGTTTTGAAACCAAGGAATATTACTATATGTTATAGCAAGCGCTTGTCAAGTAAAAATTATTGCTCATTTTCAACAAAAATGAGGGAAGAAATTTTTGCATAATTGAAAGGAAAAATCAAACACTATTTGTATAATCTGAATAAAAAAACAATACAAAATCAAGGAGTTGTAAAATTGCTTAAAGGAATCAATAAACAAATACTTGAAGTAACAAACACGGAATCGCCCTATTTTGAAAAAATCATCTTTTTTGTTCGCACCGCTTCGCCCGAAAAAGATGAAAACAAACTCAGGGAAGAGGCTGAAAAAATCGCCTCAAAAATGAAAAAGCCGCCGCGATTGAAAAGAAGTTTCAGGCGTTTTGCAAAAAGCTGCGGATATGTTTTTCTCGGCGTCGGAACGGGCTGGGCGCTGAGTTATCTTCTTTCGGGATTGATATAGGAGGAAATATGAAAAAGATAATAAAAATAAGTTTGATTCTGATTCTTGTTTTCGGTATCGGATTTGCAGGACTCGGCGCATATCAGACGGTTTTTCGTGAAGAGAGCGTTTATGCGCTTTCAAAACTCGGTTCAACCGGAAGCGAGGTTAAAAAAATACAAAGAGTTCTGAAGGACCTCGGCTATTATAAAGCGGATATAGACGGCATATACGGCAGTAAAACCAAAAAGGCGGTAACCTCTTTTCAGCGCGATTGCGCCCTGACTGCGGACGGCATTTGCGGACCTAAAACTCTGCTTTATCTCGGACTTTCAGACGGCTCTTCGGGCGGTTATTCGTCCCAGGATGTCAACCTGCTTGCAAAAGTTATTTCCGCCGAGGCAAGGGGGGAAAGTTATGAAGGTCAGGTTGCCGTCGGTGCGGTTGTTCTCAACAGGGTTGCTCACCCGAGTTTTCCCGACACAATAAGCGGAGTTGTTTATCAGAACGGCGCATTTTCCTGCGTTAACGATTCAAATTGGTATCAGCCCGTTGCAGAATCGGCAAAAAGAGCCGCGCAGGACGCCCTCAACGGCTGGGACCCCTCCGGCGGCGCGGTTTATTACTATAACCCCGAAAAAACAAATGATAAGTGGATAAGAACGAGAACGGTAGTTAAAGTTATAGGGCACCACTATTTTTGCGTATGAAAAAATGAATTGCCTGCGACATTGATAATCGGGCAATTCAATTCACGGAGCGCAGCGAGAATTCATGGCGAAGCCTATTCATGACGAAGTCTATTCATAAAAAAGCAGCAACACAATGACCCGACCCCAAAAAGTTAGTTTTGGTCTGACTTTTTGGGGTCGGGTCATAAAAACCGTGCTTGTTTTATATATAGTATTCATCTTTTCCGATTATCCATTTTTTCGGATTTTCTTCAATGTATTGAAGGTGATGCAAATAATCCTCTTCGTTGCGGATAATATGGTCGTAAAAACCGGTTTGCCAAATATTATCGCCAATTTGTTTATTACAAAAACGTTTCAGAGTTCCGATATGGCGTGAGAGAACTGAATTTGTAGGGAGCGGCGACCCCGACGCTCCATTTGAATCAGTTGATTCAATATTAACAATCAAGTGAATATGATTTGGCATAATAACATATTTCTCAAACTTGATGTTT
>JAFYFO010000016.1 GCA_017543725.1 Eubacterium sp. | reverse complement strand
TATACTAATATTCAAAATTTGCACATTCAGAATCGTTGAAAACCTGCAATTAGCACTTGACGGTATTAACGAATTAAAGGTAGCATTAGGGAAAGAATAATTGATGCTTGCTCTATATATTACTATTTCCTAATTAACCAACTCGGGCTGGCTCGGTAATTCAAGCCAGCCCGATATTTTTCATTCTTCACTCTTCATTTTTCATTTTTTGGGAGGGCGCGGAGACCCTCCCCTACAATTATCGTAGGGGCGATTCACGAATCGCCCGCATTGATTTCCAAATACTATATTGGTGTTCAAATGAAACGAACCGAATAACTTCGGCGCATTTTCGCGCCCCGAAATTCTTCATTCTTCATTCTTCATTTTTAATTTATTTTGTGTCTCCGCCACAAAATAAAAAATCCGCCGTGCGAACACGGCGGAATTTTTTTGTTTGAATTATTTAATGAACTTAATCATTTCAAGGGCAGCGTTGACATCGCCGTCAACCTTGATTTTGCCCATTGTGAAAGCAACAACGGGGTCAAGTTTGCCATTGATAAGTTTGATGAAGTTTGTTCCGTTCATTGTGAGAATTGCGTTTCTATCATAATATTCATAAGGCTCAACGTTAACCTTGCCGTCTTTAATTTCAATATAAAAGATTCCGTTAACTGCTTTGCCCTCGATATTAATCTGGAAAGCCTTTGTGCCTTCAACAGAAGAAACATCAACACCGCAGAACTTATCGCGTGCTGCCTCAACAATTGATTCATATGTCATAGCCATAATGAATTACCTCCTTGTTTTTTATTTATTCTAACACATTATATAGTGCCGTTCAAGTCGATTTTGTCGAAATAAGCGGATTATCTAATTAAATTTACGAATAATTCTTTAAAATTTTGGATAATATGCACAAAAAACAGGCGAAAATCAATTATCAGTCCTTTGTCTTGACAAAATCTTTTAATAAGTATAAAATTACTCCATAAGATATTAATTGTTAAAGAAACGGGATTATTATGACTCAGTTCGATATAACGGGAATGAGCTGCGCGGCTTGCTCTGCGAGAGTTGAAAAAGCGGTCAGCGCCGTTGAAGGCGTTGATTCCTGCGCCGTCAGCCTACTGACAAATTCAATGGGCGTTGAGGGCAGCGCTTCGCCTCAGCAGATAATCAGCGCTGTTGAAAACGCAGGCTATGGCGCGTCGCTTAAAAACGCCGAAAAAGATAATAAAAAAGAAAGCGCACTCAAGGATACCGAAACTCCGAAAACGCTTAAAAGGCTTATTGCGTCAATTGTTTTTTTGCTGCCCCTTATGTATATTTCAATGGGGCATATGATGTTTGGTTTTCCGCTTCCCTCATTTCTCAGCGGCAGCCATATTGCTGCGGCGATTGCCCAGATGCTTTTTTGCATAGCGGTTATGGTTATTAATCAGAAGTTTTTCATAAGCGGATTTCGCAGCGTTATAAACAAAGCGCCGAATATGGACGCCCTTGTTGCTCTCGGTTCGGGAGCCTCGTTTGTTTACAGCGTTGCAGCCGTTTTCAAAATGACTTCTCTTCATAATTCAGCGGAGCATATGCCCGACCTTTATTTTGAATCGGCGGCTATGATTTTAACTCTGATAACCGTCGGCAAAATGCTTGAGGCTCGCTCAAAGGGGAAAACAACAAATGCTCTCAAGGCGCTGATGAATCTTGCACCCGAAACCGCGATTGTTTTAAGAAACGAAAAAGAAACGCTTATCAGCGTTGATGAAATCCGCGAAGGCGATATTTTCATTGTTAAATCGGGCGGCAGTATTCCCGTTGACGGAATTGTTATTGAAGGCGGCGCGGCGATTGATGAATCCGCGCTGACGGGCGAAAGTATTCCCGTGGATAAAGAAAAGGATTCCGAGGTTTTTGCGGGATGCGTTAATCTCAACGGATATATTGTTTGCAAAGCAACTAAAACAGGCGAAAACACAGCGCTTGCCCAGATTATCAAAACGGTTGAGGAAGCCGCCGCAACAAAGGCTCCGATTGCCAAAATTGCGGACATGGTTTCGGCTGTTTTCGTTCCTGCGGTTATAGCGATTTCGCTTATAACTTTTGCCGTCTGGCTCATTATCGGCAAAGAGGTTTCATATGCGCTTGCAAGAGCGGTTTCGGTTCTTGTTATAAGTTGCCCCTGCGCTCTCGGGCTTGCAACGCCCGTTGCGATTATGGTTGGAAGCGGAGTCGGCGCGAAAAACGGAATACTCTTCAAAAACGCCGCGGCGCTTGAAGAAACCGGAAGAATAAAAACGCTCTGCCTTGATAAAACAGGAACGCTGACAAAGGGCGAGCCCGTTGTTTGCGATATAATCTGCGAAAAGGATTTCAGCGAAGAAAATCTGCTGAAACTTGCTTATTCGCTTGAAATAAAGAGTTCGCATCCGCTTGCAAAGGCTGTTTGCGCCCGTGCTGAAGAAAAATCGCTCAGTCCTTTTGAAAGCGATAATTTCATAAATCTTGCAGGAAGCGGAGTCAGCGCCGTTATCAACGGCAAAGAATGTTTTGCAGGGAGTTATAAGTTTATTTCTTCAAAAGCCGAAATAAGCGAAAAAATGCAAAACGAAATTCAGAATCTTTCAGACAGCGGCAAAACGCCCCTTCTTTTCACTGTTGAAAACAAACTTATCGGAATTATCGCCGTTGCCGACGCTCTTAAAGAAGACAGCAAAAAGGCGGTTGAAGAATTCAAAAAAATGGGGCTTAAAGTTGTTATGCTGACGGGCGACAACAAAAAAACCGCCGCCGCGATTGCAAAGGAAGTCGGGGTTGATGAAGTTGTTTCCGAAGTTCTGCCAGACGGCAAGGATGAAGTTATCAGAAAACTTCAGCAGGACGGCAAAACGGCAATGGTTGGCGACGGAATAAACGACGCTCCGGCGCTGACAAGGGCGGATATCGGAATTGCAATCGGCGCAGGCGCTCAGATTGCAGTTGAAAGCGCCGAAGTTGTTTTGATGAATTCTTCGCTTCTTGATGTTGCAACCGCGATAAAACTCAGCAAAAAAACGCTCAAAAATATTTATGAAAATCTCTTCTGGGCGTTTATATATAATGTTATAGGAATTCCGCTTGCAGCAGGCGCCTTCATCGCCCTGACAGGCTGGGAAATGAATCCGATGTTCGGTGCGGCGGCAATGAGCCTTTCAAGTTTCTGCGTTGTTTCAAACGCGCTCAGGCTGAATTTCTTCAAGCCCGAAAAAAAGAATATTATTAATGATGATAATAAAACGGAAATGATTAAAACGGAGGAAAAAACAATGAATAAAACCGTTAAAATTGAAGGTATGATGTGTCCG
>JAFYFO010000152.1 GCA_017543725.1 Eubacterium sp. | reverse complement strand
TATCGACCCGACAATAGTCAGACTCATATGGGCGCTTGCAATAATATTTGCAGGAACAGGAATACTTGCGTATATCATCTGCGCAATCGTTATTCCCGACGAGCCCGACGGCTACACCGAGGTTGACTACACCGAAGTTGACAACAATCAATAACAACAGCGCCTCTTCGGAGGCGCTGTTTCAGACTGTAGACAAAGGGCATAACCGCGCAAGTGTTTTTTTTAACACATTTTTTGTAGGGAGCGGCGTCCTCGACGCTCCACGCGCAGAACCTATATGTAATATCAACTATTAAAATTCCCGAGAACATCGAATTCTCGGGAATTTTTGCGCTTTTTGTTTTTTGCTCGGGGGCGGTACCTTTGTACAGCACCCGCTCGCAAGAAAACAAAATTCTGCACCTTTCTCTAAAGTCTGCAGCGTGTCTCCATTATATTTTTAAGGTTTGTCGACACGCTGAAAGGGTTGGCATCGCCAACCTTTTTATTGCATAGAGAATAATTCATAATGCATAGTTAAACACTTAGAATAAATGTGAAAGGTAATCCGTTCTGCCGTCAAGCATACGGATGATTTCAATAGTATCATTATTTATTTCATAAAAAACAATTTGTTTATTTACAATAATGTACAGATAATCACTTTCAACAAACTCATATTTATTTGATAGTAAATTACCCATATTCGGATTATCCTTTAACAAAGAAACAGAAAACAGTATTCTTTCTTTCAGCCGCTGAGCCGCTTGCGGATTCTTCAGTTCCTTTTCTATATACTCTGCTGTTGAAATAATATCGTTGATAGCGGCAGGACGGTAAACAATTCTCATAATGCGTTAACTCCGAGCATGGCATAAACCTCGTCTTCCGAAACAGCGTCACCGGAATGTTTGCCTGCTTCAAGTTCTTTCATTAGTCGTTCCATTGATTTTGCTTTGAGAATTTCGGCGTTGTCATCGGTTACCTGAAAAGGGAGCCCTCCTGAATTGAGCGACTGTTGAATAAATATGTTAATTGCTTGAGTTAATGAAAGACCGTTTTTTTCATAAAGAGATTCAACTTCCTTGCGAACTTCGGGATTAATTCTAAAACGGAACATATCTGTTTTAGGTGAAGAAACAACATTTTTCATACTATTACCCCCAATATTATTCTTCACTGTTATTATAGCAATATCATATAAAAAAGTCAACATTTGTAGCAACAATGTTGCGACAAATATTATTTATGTTATGTTATATTGTTTTGCCGACGGCAAATTAAAAAAGTGCCTTTCGGCACTTTTTTACATACAGGTGTATCCGCCGTCAACAGCGAGATTTGTTCCGGTAACATAACTTGAAGCCTTTGAAGCGAAGAAAAGCGCCGCGGAATCAAGTTCGCCTTCGTTTCCGTATCTTTCCATCGGAATCATTGTTTTTGCATTCTGCTGGAAGAAATCGGAATTAAGGGTGTCCCTTGTTAAATCGGTATAGAAATAACCGGGGCAGATTGAGTTAACGGTGATGTTATATTTTCCCCATTCAGCGGCAAGCGCCCTTGTTAAGTTAACAACGCCGCCCTTTGCTGCGTGATAGGGAGCGGAGCCTGCGATTTTATTGCCGACAAGGCCGTACATTGAAGCAATGTTGATGATTCTGCCGTAGTTTGCGGGAATCATAGCCTGCTTTGCAAC
>JAFYFO010000151.1 GCA_017543725.1 Eubacterium sp. | reverse complement strand
GCGATAATGTTCAGGGTATTTTTAACGGAAGAATCCTTAAAATGCACGAAGATGATGTAACTCTTTGCAACGGTGCGTCTGCAAAAAGGGAATGTGTTGACCATCCGGGAGGAGTTGCTGTTATTGCTTTAACCGATGATGACGAGGTTTTGCTTGTTCGCCAGTTCAGATATCCCTATAAAGAGGTTATTTATGAAATACCCGCGGGCAAACTTGAAAAAGGTGAAGATGCGTTTGAAGCGGGAAAAAGAGAGTTCAAAGAAGAATGCGGCGCAGTTGCGGACGAATATTTTTCACTCGGCGAAATATATCCTTCACCGGGATACACAAATGAAATCATCAGGCTGTACGGCGCGCGCAAACTTCATTTTGAAGAGCAGAATCTTGATGATGATGAATTCCTTCAGATAAGAAGAATGAAGTTTGATGAACTGATTGAGCGAATTATGAGCGGTGAAATCAAAGACGCAAAAACCGTTGCGGCAGCACTAAAACTAAGAGAATTGATGAGAAATAAAAAATAATGGTTTATCTTGATAACAGCGCAACAACAAAGCCCGAAAAGGAAGTTGCGGATAAAATTTATGAAATGCTCACTGATAATTTCGGAAACCCCTCGAGTTTCCACAGAGCAGGGCTTGATGCAAACGATGAAATAACCAAAGCGCGAGAAGCAATCGCAAAGGCGCTTTTCTGCAAAAGCGAGGAGATATATTTCACCTCGGGAGGCACTGAGGCGAATAACCTTGCGGTTTTCGGCGCTGCGGAAGTCGGCAAAAGAAGGGGAAACAGAATTGTCACAACCGCAATAGAACACGAAAGCGTTTTGAAAGCGGTTGACGAACTTGAAAAAAGGGGCTTTGAAGTTATTCGTTTGATGCCCGATTCAAAGGGAAATATCAGCGAAAATCAGATTTTTGAAGCGGTTAATGAAAAAACAATTCTTGTTTCAATGATGTATGTCAATAATGAAGTCGGCTCGGTTTTGCCCGTTGCCTCAATCAAAAAGGCGGTTAAAAGAGCGGGCGCTCCCGCGCTGATTCATATCGACTGCGTTCAGGCGTTTTCAAAAACCGAAATCAAGCCCGATAAACTCGGCGCGGATTTAATCAGCGTCAGCGCCCATAAAATTCACGGCGCAAAGGGCGTCGGAGCGCTCTATGTTCGAAAAGGGGTCAGAATAGCGCCGATGATGTTCGGCGGCGAGCAGGAAAAAAGGCTTCGCCCGGGAACTCAGGCGGCTCCGCTTATTGCAGGATTCGGAAAAGCGGCAGAGATTATTCCCGATTATAAAGAACAGGCAAGGAAAATAAGCGAAATCAATTCCTACGCAAAGCAGAATCTTTCCGAAATAAAAGGCGTTGTTTTCAACAGTTCGGAGCAGGCGAGCGACTATATAATAAATCTCTATGTTCCGACTTTTATGACAAGCCAGACGATTGTTCAGCATTTATCCTCCGAATACGGAATTTATGTCAGCAACGGCTCGGCGTGCGCCAAGGGCAAAAAAAGCCATGTTTTGAGCGCAATGAAATTAAGCGATAAGATAATTGATAAATCAATAAGAATCAGTTTTTCAAGAAATACAACGAAGGAGGATATAGATTCCCTTGTTTTTGCACTTAGCGAAACCGTTAGGGACTATCCTGTTTAATAATGAGAGAAATTATACTTATAAAAAACGGCGAACTCGTTTTAAAAGGACTAAACAGAAATACTTTTGAGGATATTCTTATCAAGAATATGAAAAAAGCGCTCAGGGAAATTGGCGAGTTCACTTTCACCAAGAGCCAGTCAACAATAATGCTTCAGAGCGTCAACGAAGAAACAGACCTTGATGAAGCGGTTGAAGCCCTCAGCAAGGTTTTTGGTATTGCCGCGCTTTCAAGAGCCGCCGTTGCCGAAAAAAATATGGAAAACATAATGCAGATAAGCAAGGATTATCTCAGCGACGAACTTTCCTTTGCGAAAACTTTCAAAGTTGAAGCAAAAAGAAGCGATAAGAGATTTCCTTTGAAGTCCCCTGAAATATCAAGGGAACTCGGCGGATTTCTGCTTTCTCAGTTCAGTCATCTGAAAGTTGATGTTCATAATCCCGATGTTGTTGTTACGGTTGAAATAAGGGATAATTATGCGTTTATCAGGGGCAATAACATCAAGGGCGCAGGCGGTATGCCCGTTGGAACAAGCGGCAGAGCGGCTGTTTTAATCAGCGGCGGAATTGATTCGCCCGTTGCGGCATATATGATGGCTAAAAGAGGAATTGAACTCGTTGCAGTTCATTTTGCTTCTCCTCCGTTTACAACCGAACTTGCGGAAAAGAAGGTTATGGAACTTCTCTCCCGCGTTGCAAAGTACAGCGGACCGATAACAACCTATGTTGTTCCTTTCACTGAAATACAGCAGGAGATAAGAAAGAACTGCGCAGAAGAGTATTTCACCATTATAATGAGAAGATATATGATGAAAATCAGCGAAATACTTGCAAAACATCAGAATTGCAGCGCGCTGATAACGGGGGAAAGCCTGGGTCAGGTTGCAAGCCAGACAATGTATGCCCTTGCCTGCACGGACGCAGCCTCAAATCTTCCCGTTTTCCGCCCCTGCATAGGAATGGATAAGGAAGAAATTATTAAAATATCAAGGAAGATAGACACCTTTGAAACATCAATTCTTCCCTATGAAGATTGCTGCACCGTTTTCACTCCAAAGCACCCGAAAACAAGAGCGAAACTGCCCGATGTTGAGGCTGCGGAGAGCGCGCTTAAAAGCGAAGAATTAATCAAAAACGCGGTTGAAAACGCAAGAAGAAGTGTGGTTAAATGAAAAAAATATTATTAAAAATTAAAGAGTTCCTTAAAAAGTATGCAACAAAGCAGGTTTTATCCGTTTTGGGAATAATTGTTCTTGCAGTTGCGCTGGTTTTCGGCGGAATAGGGATTTATAATTACGGGAAAACAGCATATCTGAAACCCTATCAGGAAAAATACAAGGTTGAATATCCCGAGGGAATACTTGAAGAGATGTGCGACGCCTACGGAAAAGACACAAGCACAAAAGGAAGAATTGAAATTCCGGACGCTGGCGCAAAAATCAATGTTTCAAGCATTATTCAGAATAACAGCGCCTTTCTTGAAAACGGCGCATATATCGAAAAGAAACAGCATTTCACCGCGATAAGACTGGCGGACAGAAAAGCGGATATCGAAAGCCTTTATTCAACGGCAGATTTGTTTTTGAAAGCCTCGCAGGAAATAAAATTAACAACTCTTTTTGAAAAAGAGAGTTTCAGGGTTGTTGCCGCGTATTATATCAACACCAATCCCGAGGACGACAGGGGATATGTTTTTCCGTATAATTTCTGCGGAAATATGAAGGAAAAAGATTTTGAATTTTTTGAAGACGCAATAAACCATAAAACGCTATATAAAACTGATTATGAGTTTTCATATGATGATTATTTCCTCAGCGTCAGCGCGCCGAGCGATTTTATGAAGGATTTCAGATTCGTTATTCTCTGCGTTAAAAACGGTAAAAGTGGCTTTGAAAAGTCTGAAACGGCAAAGCCGAATGATAAAATCTTCTTCCCGCAGGTCTGGTACGACGCAAATAATGAGGATAATCCTTATAAATTCACCGGAAAATGGCAGCCAAAATAAAAAAATTCCAATGATATAGACAAAAGTCTATTAAAAAATCATTACACAAATTAAAATGTGTTAAAAAATATACAAAAAACGCCTGAAAATTCGATTTTCGGGCGTTTTTTCTTTGTCCGGAAAACAAGATAATCAACTGCTGTCTGATAAAAAGTCAATCTTTTTGCTCGAATTTTGTTGAATCTCAACAAAGGTTACATAAAAGTTACAAAATGCTTGTTGTTAATTGCCATAGATTACACTATATTCGATTTGCTATAATCGTCGTCGTTGAGCGCAAAGAGCGTCAACACTATTCGAATAAGCGAGTTCAATCGAAAACTTAAGAGAGTTTCGTATTAACCTAAGACGGAAAAAAGATTAAAATTGCCGTTAAGGGAAAGGAAAGGTATTTTATGGCTAAGAAGAAAACCCTGCTTATAATTCCGATAGTAATTATTATAACAATCATTATATCGGCTTTAACTCCTCTTGCTGCTCTTGCAGACGAGGATAACGGCTATCAGCCAAGGCTGACAGCGCCAAACTCGGGCATATCCTATTATTCATCTGAATTAAACAGATATTTCCAGACAGGAACTCCAATGCCCAACTGCGTTGCATATGCATACGGCAGAATTTATGAAATGAACGGCGAAGCGCCGCTTATCAATCACGGCAGTGCAGGCGACTGGTGGTTCATCAACAAATCAAACGGCTATTATTCCTACGGCAGCGAGCCGAAACTCGGCGCAGTTGCTTGCTGGAGCGGCCATGTTGCAATTGTTGAGGGAATCTCAAAAAG
>JAFYFO010000150.1 GCA_017543725.1 Eubacterium sp. | reverse complement strand
TTCTCCATGAACAACTGAAAAAATCGGGGCAGGCAACCCGGCGTTTTTGCACTCCATACGAATGGTTGGAATGCCGGAGTATCGATTTTCTGTGACATTTAATAATTCGAGCATATTTGCAAGGGCTGCGTTACGCGTTTCAGGACGAACCTTTCCGAGAGAATCAATTGTGATTTTTCCGTAAAGACCTCCGCTGCTGATGATTTCAAGTCTGTCCCTGAACATTTCAATCCTGACAGGAACATTTTCTGTGTGGATGCTGTAATCCCTGTGAACCAACGCATTGAGAACTGCTTCACGAACCGCTTTTGAAGGATATTCCGGCTTATCCTGTCTGTGACCCGAATCATCAATAACAGTTTTTGTTCTGCTGTTTTTTCTTACAAAATCGACTGCTTCATCCACCATATCGGGAATGGCACCGGTTATTCTTTTATTATCAATAAATCGTTCACCGTCTTTTCCCAATACGCCTATCTCAGTTCCGGGAACAGAAACGGCAGTAATGCACAATTGCGGAAAATATGTTTGAGGATATTTTGAAAAAGTCATCAAGCCTGCAAGTGTTGGATTGCCGTCTGCGGTTACTCCCATTAATTCGAGTATTTCGTTATCAGGAACATTTTCAGAAAGATTTTTCCGCTCCTGCTTTACTGCAGTAAGATACTCATCCAGTCTTTCTTTATCAAACAAAGAAAATCTTGCGTTTTCTACGACTCGAACATCATCTCTTACCCTTTTTCTAAAAGCCTCGTAACTGTATATTTCATATTCGCTCATCAGTTCATCTGATTCACCAACTCTGATATAAGAGCCTTTTATTCTTCCGACACCCTTGTAAAACACCGGTCTTTTTGAAATGTCCACTGCGGGAATCTCAGCAGAAACAATTGTTTTTCCTTCAAATTCACATATTGTAAAAAGGGCTCTTACTGTCGGCTCCATTTGTTTACATTGCTCCGTTATCTTTTTCTGTAAATCATGAGGATCGTAGACCCCAACCGCTTTATAATTGTTTTTTTCATCTATACCAAAAACAATTATACCGCCATCATCCTGATTTGAAAAAGATGAAAGCGTATCGAATATCCTTGTCGGAGCACCGGAATGTGCAGACTTAATCTCAAGTGTTTGTGATTCGGATTTTATCTTTATTATATTTTTTACTAATTCTTTTAATTCTTCTGATTGCATGATCTACTCCTTTTTTTAGGTAAAACAGAGAGGACAAACTATATATTGTATTTATATTATATCAAATTATTTTGACTTGTCAACAAAACACTTGTTAAATTCGGTAAATTTGCCAACTATTTGTTAAGTTTGCCAAGTAAAACTGAAACTTGCCAACTTTTTATTCAAGGTTGACAAATTGATTTGCTTTTTGTTGATAAAAATAAAAAACACAATCGGCAGGAATTATTAAAGCCAAACCGATTGTATTATTTGTTACAGCAATGGATTCTTATTCCGTTTTCCCCATAACATCAAGCGGATTAACGCTTTTGCCCTCAAGAGTTGTTTCAAAATGAAGGTGGGTTTCAAGTTCGCCCTCAGCGGGGGAAGCGCCGAGCGTTCCGATTGCGTTTCCGATATCAACATACGAGCCTTTTTTAACGCCGACGCTTTTCAGTCCGCAGTATTTTGCAACAAGTTTTCCGCCGTGGTCGATAACAACCGTGAAGGAATAAAGATTATCCTTGTATACATCAAGAACAAGTCCGTCGTTTATAGCAACAACCTCGTCGCCTTCGTTTCCTTTGAAATCAACCGCCGGGTGCGCTCTGAAATCGCCCATTGTTTTATTGTAAACAAGTTCTTCGGAATAGCCGTTGATAACCGCCTCTGATAAAGGATATTTATAATAACTTTTATATGGCGTGTTGTTTTTTTCAAGCGGCATTGTTGCAGGCTCTGTTTTTTCTTTTTCAGTTGTTTTTTCCTGAGCCTTTGTTGTTTGCTTCTTCGTTGTTGTTTCGGTAACGGTTACGGCTCTCTGAACCTCGGTTGTAACTTCAAGGGTTGTTGCCTCGTTAACCGCGTTGTTTTTCGGTTTTGCGGAATTATTTGTTGAAAAATAAACAATCAGACCAAGTGCAATAATGCAAAGGCAGAGTGCGGAAAAAAGCGCTTTGAAATTTTTGTTTTCTCTTTTGTTTTTTGTTGAAGACATAATTAACACCTCGGCTTTATTATTGACCGAGGTGTTTATTTTTATTCATTTTTATGCGTTTTCAAGCAGAATCAATGTGTTTTGAACAACTTCAATCGGATTTTCGTTTAAAAGTTTAATTCCGATAAAGGGCTTTTTGCCTGCGGAAAAAGTTGCTCTTGAGCGCATTTTTTCATTGAGCGCCGCAAGATATTCAACCTTGATATCTTTTAAATAAAAATTGATTGATGAAGCGCTTTGCTTGATTTCGCATATTCCGAGAGCGAGCGCCCTGTTTCGCATAAGCGCTATTTCAACAAGGCCGTAAACCGAAGCGGGAGGAGTGCCGAAACGGTCGGTCAGTTCATCGTAAACATCATTGGCGTCGGCGTCGCTTTTAATATCGGCAATCGCCTTATACATTTCAATTCTTGCCTGGGTTGAAGTTATATAGTTTTCGGGAATGTTTGCGCTGACGGGAAGGTCGATAAGACATTCGATTTCTTCCTCGTCTTCCTTCCTTTCGCCCTTTTCTTCCGAAACCGCCTCTTCAAGCAGTTTGATATACATATCGTAGCCAACCGCTTCCATATGACCGTGCTGGCGAGTTCCGAGCAGCGAGCCTGCGCCCCTGATTTCAAGGTCGCGCATTGCAATTTTAAAGCCCGAGCCGAATTCCGTATATTCCCTGATTGCTTCAAGGCGCTTTGTTGCGATTTCGGAAAGTTCCTTGCCTCTGACAAATGTGAAATATGCGTATGCGTGGCGCGAACTTCTGCCGACCCTTCCCCTTATCTGGTGAAGTTGAGCAAGCCCGAGCCTGTCGGAATTTTCAATAATCAGGGTGTTGACATTCGGAACATCAACGCCCGTTTCAATAATCGTTGTGCAAACAAGGATATCAATTTCGCCGTTTAAAAGTTTTTCCCAAACCTCGGAAAGCGCCTCTTCGCCCATTGCGCCGTGCGCTATTCCGATATTTGCATCGGGAATTGCTTTTTTAATCTGAAGCGCTGTGTGGTCGATTGTTTCAATATTATTGTGGAGATAATAGCACTGTCCGCCGCGCGAGAGTTCTTTTTGCATTGCCTCAACGAGTATTCCGAAATCGTATTCAAGAACATAGGTCTGAACAGGGTGGCGTTCACCCGGCGCCTCTTCAAGCAAACTCATATCGCGAACTCCGCTCATAGCCATATTGAGCGTTCGCGGAATCGGCGTTGCCGAAAGGGTTAAAACATCAACTTTCGGAAATTTTTCCTTGATTTTTTCTTTCTGAGAAACGCCGAAGCGCTGTTCTTCGTCAACAACAAGAAGCCCCAAATTCTTGAATTTAACATCCTTGCTTATGAGGCGGTGTGTTCCGATAAGAAGGTCAACCTTGCCTTTTGCTGTGTCTTCAAGAATTTGCTTTTGCTTTGTCGGCGAAACAAAGCGCGAAATCATTTCAATGCGAACGGGATACGCCTCCATTCGTTTAACTGCGGTCTGATAGTGCTGGAGCGCCAAAACCGTTGTCGGAACAAGAATGGCGCACTGCTTTGAATCCCCGATGCATTTAAAGCAAGCCCTCAGCGCAACTTCGGTTTTGCCGAAGCCAACATCGCCGCAAAGCAATCTGTCCATAGGAGCGGTTTTTTCCATATCGCCCTTTATTTCGTCTGCACAGCGGAGTTGGTCGTCTGTTTCGTCATACTGAAAACGGAGTTCAAAATCCCTTTGAAGGTCGGTATCCTCCGAAAAAGCGTAGCCCTTGGTGCTCATTCTTTTCGCATAAAGAGAAATGAGTTCTTTTGCAATATCGCGAACGCTTGAGCGAACTCTTGCCTTCATCTTTTTCCAGTCGCCTGAGCCGAGAGTGTTAACCTTAACTTTTGCGTTATCCTGCGGACCGATATATTTTGAAACCAAATCAAGTTGAGTAACAGGAACATAGAGAGTTCCGCCCTTGGCGTAGGTTATCTTGATATAGTCTTTTTTAATTCCGTTTATATCAAGACTCTGAATACCGTCGAAAATGCCTATTCCGTGAACATTGTGAACGATATAATCGCCTTTTGAAAGTTCGTCGAGTGAGCGCAGGGCGTCTTTTGAAGAAAAGCGCTTGTGTTTTTTCTTTGACTGGCTTGTTTTTGAATGACTTATCATCAAAAACTTTTCATCCGTAAGCTGAAAGCCCGAATCAAAGGTTCCGCTCATTATATTAACGGCGCCTTTCCTTAACTGCTTCGGTCTTTTTTCAAAGAAAATGCAGTCGTATCCTGCCTCGGATATATCATAGGAAAGGGCCTTTGCAGTTCTTGAAGTTCCTGCCATAAGGGCAATGGTGTAGCCCGATTTCAGCAGGGGAAGATATTCTTCCTTCAACTGCGAAAAACTTCCCGTCCAGACATTAACCGTCTGCGATTTGAAGTTTGAAAGGTTTCTTATCGGAGTATCAAAACTTCCGCGAGGAAAGGAATCAAAATAAATCGCGCTGTTTTTTTCGTATATTTCGCAGAGTTCGTCAAATGTGAGTTGGAATTTATCAATTCCCTTGCAGATAACGCCGTCGTCAAGCATCCACTTGAGTTCTTCGTTCATCAGTTTGTTCTGAGCGGTGCATTTTTCCTTGACTTTTGAGGTTTCGCATATGAAAAGCATTCCCTCGAAATAATC
>JAFYFO010000149.1 GCA_017543725.1 Eubacterium sp. | reverse complement strand
TCCTTACTGCTTTTGTTGAATTTTATTTCGTAGTTAACAAAGAATTCGCAGCCGATAATGATGAAAAGAATAATTCCTGTCAGAATATCGGAGAAAGATTTGTTAAGTCCGAAATCGGTTGAAATCTGAGCCGCGCCTGCGTCCAGAAACGCAAGAAGGAAGGCGGTTAAAATCATAACAAACGGGTCGAATTTTGCAAGCCAACTGACCATAATTGCGGTAAATCCGCGGCCGCCCGCTGTTTCGGTTGTTATTGTGTGGCTCGTTCCTCCGACAAGAAGAAGTCCTGCGATACCGCAAACAGCGCCTGAAAGAATCATTGTTCGAAGGATAACTTTTTTAACGTTAAGTCCGATATATCTTGCGGTGTTCTGGCTTTCGCCGACAACTGAAATTTCATATCCGTGTTTGCTGTATTTAAGATAAACATACATAAACACGGTTAAGGCAAGAACAACCAGAATATTAAGAAGATATTTCTGATTTGCAATGGTCGGAAGCCATCCTGCCTGGGTTGAGGGATTGATAATTCCGATTGAGCCCGAGCCTTTCGGGTTTTCCCAGACTCTTGAAAAATATGCAACAAACTGAATTGCAACATAGTTCATCATAAGAGTGAAAAGAGTTTCGTTTGTGTCAAGCGTTGCCTTGAAAACCGCGGGAATCAATGCCCAGAGTGCGCCTGCAAGAACCGAGGCGATTATCATTGTTAAAATGAGAATGGGATTTGGAAGTTTATTGCCGAAAAGAATCATACAAGCGGCGCTTGCAAGTCCGCCCATTAAAACCTGACCTTCGGCGCCGATATTCCAGAATCTCATTTTAAATGCGGGAGTAACGGCAAGCGAAACGCAGAGAAGCATTGATAAAACCTGAAGAAGGTTCCATATTCTTCTTGAAGTTCCGAATGCGCCGCTTATCATTGTTGCATAAACTTTTATCGGGTTTTCGCCTGAAAGCGCCATTGTTACTATTGCGCAAACAATGAGCGCGGCAACAACGGCTGCCAATCTGATAAGCGTTGCGTTAAGTGCGGGTAAACCTTCGCGCTTTGCAACATGGAAAAGGGGTTCGCGTTTTTTTTTGGAAGTTTTACTGCTCATTATCGCTGCCCTCCTTAACATTAATACTCTTTGTCATAAGAAGACCGAGTTCTTCCTTCTTTGCGGTTTTGCCGTCAACAATGCCGGTAACATTGCCTGAGTTGATAACCATAATTCTGTCGCAAAGGGCGATAAGAACATCAAGGTCTTCGCCAACGAAAATAATTGAAACGCCTTCTTCTTTCTGTTTGTTGAGAAGGTTATAAATCATATATGAAGAGTTGATATCAAGTCCGCGAACGGGATATGCAACCATAAGAACTCTCGGTTCAAGTGCAATCTCTCGTCCGACAAGAACTTTCTGAACATTACCGCCCGAAAGTCTGCGAACCGGGGTGTTTGTTCCCGGGGTTGCAACTTCAAGTTCTTCAATAATATCCTCAGCGAGTTTCTTCGGCTGTTTTCTGTCGAGAAATTCGCCCTTGCCGTTTTTATATGAACGGAGCATCATATTATCGGTTATATCCATATTGCCGACAAGTCCCATTCCGAGTCTGTCTTCGGGAACGAAACTCATTGCAACGCCCATTCGTCTGATTTCTCTCGGGCTTCTGCCGACAAGTTGCTGTTCAACTTCGTTGTGGTCTGTGAAAAGAATTGAAGAGCCCTTTTCGGTTTTCTGAAGTCCTGCAATTGATTCAAGCAGTTCTTTCTGACCCGAGCCCGAAATGCCTGCAATTCCGAGGATTTCGCCGCTGTTAACCGTGAAATTAACATTGGTTAAAGCGTTTGAACCGTCGTGGTTTTTAACATTGAGTTTCTTAACAACAAGGCGCGGTTCGGGATTTTTGGGGTCTTTTCTTTCAATATTGAGGTCAACCTTTTCGCCAACCATCATTTCGGTGAGCGAACTTTCGGTTGCGTCTTTTGTTAAAACCGTGCCGACATTTTCTCCCTTTCTGAGAGTTGCAACTCTGTCGGAGATGTCAAGCACTTCGTGGAGTTTATGAGTTATAATAATAATTGACTTATTATCCGCTTTCATATTGCGGAGAACATCAAATAATTTGCTTGTTTCCTGAGGAGTTAAAACAGCGGTGGGCTCGTCAAGAATAAGAATATCCGCGCCTCTGTATAACACCTTGATAATTTCAACAGTCTGCTTTTCCGAAACAGACATTTCGTAAATCTTTTTATCGAGGTCAAGAATAAAACCGTATTGGTCGATAATTCTTTTAATATCCTGTTTTGCTTTTTTGAGATTATATTTTTTGCCGTCGTCAATACCGAGAACAATGTTTTCGGCAGCGGAAAAGATATCAACAAGTTTGAAATGCTGATGAATCATTCCGATTTTATGGGTGAAAGCGTCTTTCGGGGAAGAAATAACAACCTCTTTGCCGTCAACAAAAATCTTTCCTTCATCGGGATAATAGATTCCCGAAACCATATTCATAAGGGTTGTTTTTCCGCTTCCGTTTTCGCCGAGAATTGCGAGAATTTCGCCTTTGTAGACCTTTAAATCCACATTTTTGTTTGCGACTACTTTAGTACCGAAGGCTTTTGTTATGCCTTGCAATTCGAGTGCAACTTTTTCGCTCATATTAAGTACCTCCGCAGGGACCGGTGTTAATCAATTTATAAAAGTCATTACAGCCGTGACTGTTTTCAGACAGCCACGGCCGTTTTTTTATCAAGTTTTTTTCTTAAACCAACTTAGAAAGCAGTGTTAAGAAGGTTGATACCGTCAAGAGTGATATCAAAGTAGGGTGCTGAACGGTATTCAGACTCATGGAAGTAACCGTCTTTGATAACTTCGGTGTCTTTTTCGAAGTTTGCGTCTGAATCAACATCTGCCTTATATGAATCAAGAGTTTTGCCTTCAACTGTGAAGTTTGCAGTATCGAAAACATGGATTTTGCCTGCTTCAAGGTCTGCCTTAACTTCGTCGAGCTTAGCCTGTGTGCCTTTTGCAGCAGCCTTCTCGTTTACTTCTGTAAGTTCAACGGAGCCTGTTGCGATAGTGCCTGTCCAGTCAGCGTCGATAGCAGTTCCGTTCTGAACGCTCTCGATAACATACTTGAAGTAGGGAGCCCAGTTGATTCTTGAAGAAACGATGAATGTGTTGGGGCATGCAGCAACTGTTGAGCCGTTGTATGAAACATCGGGGATTCCTGCGTTTTCGCAAGCAGTGGGAGCGCCCATTGAGTCAGCGTGCTGTGAGATAAGGTCTGCGCCGCCGTCGATAAGAGCCTGAGCAGCCTCTTTTTCAGCAGTTTCATCATACCATGAACCTGTGAACTTAACATCCATTGTAACATCTTCGCAAACGCTCTTTGCGCCAAGATAGAATGAAGTGTATCCGCTGATAACTTCTGCATATGTGTATGCGCCGACATAACCCATTTTGGGAGTTTTGCCCTTGAGTTTGCCTGCTTCTTTAATCTCGTTGAGTTTCAAGCCTGCAGCAACACCTGCAAGATATCTGCCCTCATAGATTGAAGCGAATGCGTTGTGGTAGTTTGCAAGATTTTCTGTGTGTGCCTTTGTTCCTGTTGCGTGGCAGAACTGAACATCGGGGAATTCTTTTGCAGCCTGAATAAGATAATCTTCATGGCCGAAAGAGTCTGCGCAAACGATGTTGCATCCCTGGTCAACAAGGTCAGCCGCTGCTTCATAACATTCGCTGCCTTCGGGAATGTTTGTTTTAAGAACGTATTCTACGCCGAGTGCCTCGCTTGCTTCTTTTGCAGCATTGATGAAGTTGAGGTCGTAAGTTGAGTTTTCATCGTGTAAGAAGATGAATCCAACCTTAACGCTTGCTGCGTTTGATTTTGTTGTGTCTTCGGGCTTGTCTGTCTTCTTTGAGCAAGCAACGAATGCGCCTGCTGCAGCAAGAACAACTGCAAGAAGAACTGCAACAATTTTCTTTGAGATTTTCATAATTCTTTCCTCCGGTTATTTTTTTCTTTTTTTATATTATAAGCCTTTCGGCATTATAATCCTTATCTGAAAGTTATCTCACCGTTTTCGTGATTCATACTTTCAACGATTGCAAGGCTTTCAACCTTAATTCCTTTTTCTCTGAGCATATCTCCGCCGTGCTGATAGCCTTTTTCAATAACGATTCCGCAGCCTGCAAGTTCGGCGCCGCTCTGATTGACTATATCAATAAGACCGCGAAGCGCGTTTCCCATTGCAAGGAAATCATCAATAATAAGAACCTTATCGCCTTTGCTGAGATATTTTTTTGAAACCAGAACATTATTTGTAACACCGTGGGTGAAACTTTCAACGGTGCTTGTTAAAACATTGCCGTCGTTATTCTTTGTTTTTGATTTTTTGGCAAAAACAAGAGGGCATTCAAACTCACGCGCTACCAACGCACCTATGGCTATGCCTGAGGCTTCTATGGTGAGCACTTTGTTTACGCCCTCGTTTTCAAATAATCTATGAAATTCTTTTGCGACTTCCGCCAAAAAAACGCAGTCTATCTGATGGTTCAGAAAACTGTCAACCTTCAGGATGTTGCCTTCGTAGACCTCACCCTCGCTTAATATCTTTTGTTTCAATAAATCCATAAGATACACCGCCGTCTGATATAACCGTGATACGCAAATATAATAAACAATATCCCTCCAAATTTCAACATAATTTTAATATTGACACCGTTTTTTAATCTTTTTCTATTTATTAATGATAAACAGCGCTTTGAATTGCCTCGTTTTTGTTTATTTTGCCCACATTCCACAATATATATTTGTGAAATATTACTTGATTTTATTTGCTATAATATTAAAAACATTATTAATGACAGAAAGGAAAGCATTATGACTAATAAAGAATTGGCTCAGGCTGTTATTGACGCGCAAAGCGCTTGCCCTGAATTTAAAGAAGCGGCAAAGAATTATCTTGATTCAATCGGCACCGAAAATGAAGAAGCAGCAGGCAAAGCGCTTGTTGCCGAAGCGAAAGAGGATA
>JAFYFO010000148.1 GCA_017543725.1 Eubacterium sp. | reverse complement strand
GAAATAACCTTTGAGCAGGCTGTTGAAAAGGCAAAGCGCCTTGTTGAAAGCGGACTGAGCGTTAACGCCGCCGCAAAAGAGATTTCGGCAATTACTCCGTTTAAAAAAAGCGATATATATAAGAAACTTATATAATTACGAATGACGAATTACGAATTACGAATTGAGGGTGCTGCGCACGGCTATTATATTTAGCAGGCAGGAGTAGGGGGCGGCGTCCTCGACGCCACGAACATCCACCCCTTCCTGAAGAAACTATGAACTGTAATGACTGTCCGAGAAAATGCAATATAAACAGGGATGAAAAAATCGGTTTTTGTCAAAGTCCGAATGAATTCCGTCTTGCAAGAGCCGCTCTTCATTTCTGGGAAGAGCCCGTTATCAGCGGAAAAGAGGGGAGCGGAGCCGTTTTTTTCAGCGGCTGCAATCTGAAATGCGTTTTCTGCCAGAATTATGAAATAAGCAGCGAAAATAAAGGCAAAACCGTTAAACCCGAAAAACTGCTTGAAATCTTTGAAAAACTCAAAGAGCAGGGCGCAAACAACATCAATCTTGTTAATCCCTCCCACTATTCAAAGGCGCTGATTCCCGTTCTTGAAAAATGGAATCATTCACTGCCCGTTGTCTGGAATTCTTCAGGATATGAAAATGTTGAAACGCTTAAAATGCTCAGCGGACTTGTTGATATTTATCTTCCCGATTTCAAATACATAAGAAATGAAAAAGCGCTCAGATATTCAAAAGCCCAAAACTATCCCGAAATTGCAAAGGCGGCAATCGCCGAAATGCGAAAACAGCAGAAAAACGATGCTTTTGACGGGAGGGGAATAATGCAAAGCGGTGTTATTATCCGCCATCTTGTTCTTCCGTCAAACACAAATTCATCGCTTGAAATAATTGATTATATCGCTGATAATTTCAAAAACACATATTTATCATTAATGGCGCAGTTCACTCCCTGCACAAATCTTTCCTCCTTCCCCGAAATAAACAGGAAAATAACAAAAAGGGAATATGATAAGGTTGTTGATTATGCGCTCGGCAAGGGGATTGAAAAACTGTTTATTCAGGAATTATCCTCATCCGATGAAAATTTTATTCCTGCATTTGATTTTAGCGGAATAATGTGATATTATTAATATGCTGAAAAATTTTGTAAAATAAAGGAGAAAAATTTATGAAAAAGTTTTTTAAGGAATTCAAAGAATTCATCAACAAGGGCAATGTGCTCGACCTTGCAGTCGGCGTTATCATCGGCGGCGCTTTCAGTGCAATTGTAAATGCGCTCATTGATAACATCATCAATCCTTTGATTGCCTGCATCGGCGGAAACGAAATCGGCTTTGCTTTTGAAATCATCAAGGGCAACGAGGCAACAAAAGTCAATATTGGCGCTTTCATATCCGCTATCATCAATTTCCTTGTTATCGCATTCGTTGTATTCTTGATTGTTAAGAGCGCAAACAAGGCAAAAGAACTTGCAGCAAAGAAAAAGGACGAAGAAGAGGAAGCAGCGCCGACAACAAAGATTTGCCCCTTCTGCAAGAGCGAAATTGCAATAGACGCAACAAAATGCCCCCATTGTACTGCTGACCAGCCGGAAGAAGAGCAAGAATAAATTACGAATTACGAATGACGAATGACGAATTTTGGGTCTTGCAGACAGCATTATATTTGTTAAAGAACAAAACTTCAAAATCCAAATTTCTAATTCCTGACTTTTAGGAGTAATATTTATGAAAATTGAAGAATATCGTTTTCCTTCTGCAACGGGAGTTTGCGAAATAGTCGGAAATTCATATAAGCCCGAAGGCGAGGTTAAAGCCGTTTTTGCTATTCATCATGGTATGGCTGAGCATCAGGAGAGATACAGAGGATTCATTGAATATCTTGTTTCAAACGGATATGCAGTTTTTATGCACGATATGGCAAACCACGGCAAATCAAATGTTGATTTTGATGAAACGGGTTATTTCGGCGAAAAAGACGGCTATAAGGCGCTGATTGAAGATTTCAAAACAACTTTTGAAAAGGCAAGGGAAGAATATCCCGATAAAAAGATTATCGTTATGGGTCATTCAATGGGCTCGTTCATCGTTCGCTGTTTCACCGCGCAGTATAACCAACTTGATTTTGCAGGCGCGATTTATATGGGAACGGGCGGCGCCAACCCCATTGCAGGCGTCGGCGATAAGATTTCAGCCCTTGTTGCAAAAATGAAGGGCAGCAAGCATAAGAGCAAAACTCTCGATAAAATGAGTTTCGGCTCATATAACAAGAAGTTTGAAGGCAGAACTGCTTTTGACTGGCTGACAAAGGATACCGATATAGTTGATAAATATATCGCTGATGAATACTGCGGATTTCTCTTCTCGGCTCAGGGTATGAACGACCTTGTTAAACTCAATATCGAGGCAAATACAGATGAATGGTATAAGGCTGTCAGGGCTGATTTGCCGATTTATCTTGTCAGCGGTGAAATGGACCCCGTCGGCGAGTATTCAAAGGGAATCAGGGATATTTATCAGAAACTTCTTGCAACAGACCATAAGAAAGTAACCCTTAAACTCTATCCGAACGACCGCCACGAAATCCTTAATGAAACCGATAAAGAAAAGGTTATGAAGGATTTGACAGACTGGGCGGAAAAAGAGATATTATAAAACAAAAAATCAAAAAAATGCAGAGCGAGATTTCGCTCTGTTTTTTGTTTTAAAAAATGTATTGACACACCTCGGAAATCTATGCTATACTATGCATAGATAAACAATGTATTTGAATTGGAGGTATTAATATGAAAATCAGCAAGGAGTTAATGAAAGGTAGCAATGCAACGCTTATTCTTTCGGTTCTGAGCAACGAGGATATGTACGGTTATAAAATCGTTAAAGAGCTTGAAAAGCGCAGCGAAAATGTTTTTTCAATGAAGGAGGGCACGCTGTATCCGCTTCTTCATATGCTTGAGGAGGCAGGCGCGGTTGAAGCCTACTGGCAGGAAAGCTCAGCAAGAAAGCGCAGATACTACCATATCACAAGAAAAGGCAGGGCAATGCTTAAGGAAAAGAAGGAGGAGTTTGAACTTTATTCAACCTCTGTTTCAAGGGTGCTTAATTATGCGTGAAATAGAGTTTGTTGAAAAAGCTGTTTCCCATATTGAAAACAAAAACGAAAGAGAAACAGCAAAAACAGAGCTGAGTGACCATATTTTGTCTGCGGAAGAGTTCTACTGCGATATTGGCTACAACAGCAAAGAAGCGCAGCAAAAAGCTCAGCAAAGAATGGGTGAAGCTGATGTTATCGGTGAGCAGCTTAATGCCGCTTGTATTAAAAACAAAAGCATTAGAATTTTGCTTACGGTTTTTTCATTCTTAGGCTGTTTGCTAACGGGTTTTGCGGTTTTAAGTATGCCGGAGGGCGAGGACATAAGCTTTTATAATTTTTGCTTTGTTTGGTGTGTTTTTCTTATAAATCTGCTTTTGTTCTTTTTGAATGTTAAAAAGCGCTCTTTAGCAGGAGTGATTTTTTCAAGTGTTTCTGCTGCTTTAATATGTTCTTTTCAACCTTACTATATTACAAATCTTTCTGTTTTACTTTTGCGCAAAATGGATGTTGCAAAAAACTTTTACATCAGCGAGCAATACTTTAACGCCTTTAACGATAATAAAAAAGCAGACAGCATTATTTCGTTTGTTCTTTTCGAAACGGCAATATTGCTTTGCTCAGGTTTGGCGGCTTTTGTGATTTTAAGAATAAAAAAGCTGAAAAACAGCATTTATGACTTAAAAGCAATAAATATTTGCGCACTGTTTTTGCTTGCTTTGTTTATTTTTTCGGCTGTTATGTTTTGCACAACGGCACTGAAGACTGTAAGAATTAAGAATTCCATTGTCACACAAACAAGAAAAGAATTGGTTATTCTTGATAAAGCGGTAATTGATAATGCTGAGGCTTTTTTCACGGATGATTTCAGCGTTTACAGCGAAAAACTTATAAAAAGCGTTGGTGATGATGCCAAAGTTACCAAAGTTGATGACGGAAAACGCGAAAAGCATCTTGAAATATTGCTCGGAGAGGTAAGGCTTTATTATGTTGATAATGATGGCAATATCGGACTGTATGTTCAAAGTAACTTGCGCGGTTTAAACCGTGAGGAGTTTGAGATATTTACAAGGCAGGAGCAGCTTGAGGCAAGGGAATACCGCGCAGAGCTTCACTCTGTGCCGTTTCCGTGCTTAATTACGATGAGCAACTATATCGATACCAACAACGGGGATTTGTTTTCAAATGTGTCAAAGAGCGTAAAAGTGTATTATTCAAGTGCTTCACCGTTTGAGGAAAATTCGATAGAATACGAATATAATAACAGTTCATTAGAATATCAGACCAGCGATTTTTTGTTTATGCTTTCAGGTGAGGATGCACAGCTTACTGAGGAACAGGAAAAGAAATTGGACGAGCTGCTCATAAATGAATTTTACGATAACAAGATATACGATAAATACTTTAAATACGATAAAGCGGTGTATAAAAGAATATACGGCACAAGCTATAATTCCGAGCTTGATAAATATCAGATAGATATGTATTTAAGCTTTGAATGTGCTGCAATTATTAACGAAAAGCTTTTTGTTCTTAATTCTGACTATTCAGAAATAGCTTCAATTACTGTTTCATTTAAAAACGGTAAGGCTTATCTTGAAGAATTCTGGACTCCGCTCGACGGCAGTTATTATCCAAAATCCATTAAAGCCCGTTTTTCCGATACTGCATATAATAATTGGGAAAACGACAGCTCGGAGTATTATTATCCTGGTTTTAAAGCAAAAAGAATTGAAAAAAGATATAACCAAAAGATTTGCGGCGAAATCTCTTCTGTATCCGATGACGGAGTGGTTGTGTACTACAAATACACCGATGATTATTCAAACTATGAGGACGGGGAATATACAATGACCTTGGAGCCGCTGAAGAATTAAAATAACAAAAAAGACCGCCTTTGCATAGGATATGCAGAGGTGGTTTTTTATGTTTTTGAGTGAACTCGGCGAAAAGCAGGAGGCAAAGATTGCAAAAAATTCTTTTTCGGGCGATTTCTCAAGGCGCTTGCGTGATATGGGATTTGCCGAGGGTGAAAAAGTTTTGTGCGTCAGAAAATCTGTTTTTTCCTCGCCGATTATCTATCGTATCAAGGGAAGCAATATCGCACTCAGAAAAAAAGACGCTCAGAGAATCGAGGTGATTTTTTGAGCGAAAGAATTGTTGTGCTTGCAGGAAATCCGAATGTCGGCAAAAGCACGGTTTTCAACGAACTGACAGGAATGCATCAGCACACCGGAAATTGGATTGGCAAAACCGTTAAAACCACCGAATCGCATTTTTATTATAAATTCAACGACTACACTCTTGTTGACCTGCCCGGTACATATTCTCTTTGTACCGCCTCAAAAGAAGAAGAGGTTGCGCGGGATTTTCTTAAATCAAACGAACTCGATTGCACAGTGTGCGTTGTTGATTCAACCGTTCTTGAGCGCTCGTTGCTGCTGGTTTTTCAGATAATGAAATTAACGGATAATATTGTTGTTTTGCTTAACCTGAGCGATGAGGCAAAAAAGAGGGGGATATTTGTTGATTCTCAAAAACTTTCAAAACTCCTCGGCGTTCCCGTTGTTAAATCAACAGCAAGAAGCGGAAAGGGGATTAATAATCTTCTTGAAGAAATACATCTTATAACAACCGGCGCAAAACATCCGAAGAGTGAATTTCTCATTGATGAAGATTCAGCATACGAAAAAGCAAAAGAGATTGAAAAATCGGTTATTTCTGTTTCAAAAGAAGAAAAAGAAAGTATGCTCGACAGGATTATGCTCGGCAGATTCACTTCGTTCATAGCCCTTGCCGTTATTTTTGCGGCGGTTTTATATATAACGATAAGGCTTTCAAATTATCCCTCTGAACTGCTGAAAACTTTTCTTGATTATGTTGAGGCAAAAATAGCGCAGTTCCTTTTCTCCTGCGGAGTTGATGAATGGGCGGTCAGCCTTTTTGTCCGGGGAATGCTTCGCGTTTTATTCTTCGTTGTTTCGGTTATGCTGCCCCCGATGGCAATATTCTTTCCGCTTTTTTCGCTTCTTGAAGATTTCGGCTTATTTCCGAGGATTGCTTTTAATCTTGATTATCCTTTTGAAAAATGCTCCTCCTGCGGCAAGCAGGCTCTTTGCTGCTGTATGGGGCTCGGATGCAACGCGGTCGGCGTTACGGGCGCAAGAATTATTGAAAGTCCGCGGGAGAGAATCATTGCGATAATAACAAATTCGCTGACTCCCTGCAACGGAAGATTTCCGCTTTTGATTGCAATAATTTCAATGTTTTTTGCAAAGAATTCTTTTCAGTCAACCCTTGTTTTGCTTCTGCTTTTGATGCTTTCGCTTTTGATGACAATGCTTTCATCGAAAATTCTCGGCAAAACAGTCCTGAAGGGCGCTGAAAGTTCTTTTGCAATGGAAATGCCGCCTTTCAGAAAACCGCAGTTTTTCAAAACCGTTTTCAATTCGCTGAGGGAAAAGGTTGCCTTTGTTCTGATGAGAGCCGTTGCTGTTGCCGCTCCTGCAGGAGTAATTATCTGGACACTGGCAAATATTAAAATCGGCGGTGAGAGTATTCTTGCCCATATGGCTGATTTCCTTGAGCCAATTGGCAGAATAATGGGGCTTGACGGTGTTATACTGCTTGCCTTTATTCTCGGCTTTCCCGCAAATGAAATAGTTTTGCCCATTGCGCTTATGGCATATCTTTCAACATCAAAACTGAGCGACTATTCATCGCTTGAATCGCTCAGCGCTGTTTTAATTGCGAATGGTTGGACTGTGAAAACCGCCATTTGCACCTGCGTTTTTGCGCTCTTCCATTTTCCCTGCTCAACAACTTTGCTGACCATTTACAGGGAAACAAGAAGCAAAAAATGGACTCTTTTATCGGTTTTAACGCCTCTTGCAGTCGGCTTTGTTCTTTGTGTTTTGATTAATTTAGTAATGTAGTTTATATATTTTTTATATAATATGCATAAAAAGTTATTGTATTGTTGCTCTTTTTCTGTTAAAATATTAGGGATAAAAATAGAAAAGGAGATATTGATATGAGTGATATGCCACGCAAAATATCAGCTAATACCTACACGAAAAAAGAGCTTTTCGGATATTTAACAGGTATGTTTGGCCAAAATGTAATTTATCAGGTTATAGCCGCAGGACTTGTTAGCATCTATCTCGGAACAGTTCTTTATATCCCTGCTTCAGTTGTTGCAGTTATTCTTTTCGCAGCAAGAATCTGGGATGCTATCAACGACCCGATGATGGGAACAATTGTTGACAGAACACACACTAAATGGGGAAAATGCAGACCTTATTTAATTATTTTTCCTGCAATAATCGGAGCTATGACAATTCTTTGCTTTGTTAACGGAATTTATACTCACCCGGGTGCAAGCAAAGCGCTTATAATTGCATGGGCAGCAGTTTCATACATAGCATGGGGAATGCTTTTCACTGTTTGCGATATTCCTCTATGGGGAATTACCTCTCTTATGACAGAGGATATGGACGACAGAGCTAAGATTCTCGGTCTTGCCCGTCTTGCAGCAGGTATCGGCGGAATCGGAACAGTTATTTCATTTATTCCCGGTTTCCTCAAGGGAATGTTTGAGGGCAAATATAATGCTATGGCTGATGCCGGCGAAATAACCCAGCAGATGGCAAATAACTATACCTCAAGAGCTGCATGGATTGCAACAGTTGTTATTATAACTGTCGTTGCAACAATTTGCTTTGAGGTTGCAGGACTTGCAACAAGAGAAAGAGTTCCTGGTGATGCAGAGGACAAGAGAGGCATAATCGAAAACTTCAAGATTATGTGGAAATGCCTTCCCTTCAGACAGATCCTTATCTCAGGCGTTTTAAGAAGCCCTCTTCAGCTTCTTATGATTCTTGCAATGCCCCTTATGCTTTATTACTACACTGATAATGCATTTGAAAACATCGGAAATCTTGACGGAGGTCAAAGACTCTTCAAGATTGCCGTTATCGGTCTTGCAGTATTTATTCCTCAGTTTGTTGCAATGGCAATAACTCCTGCTCTTGTTAAGAAATACGAAAGCAAAAAGGTTTATAATTTCTACACCATCGCAGGTGCAGTTCCCTATGCACTTATCTTTGTCGGATATCTTCTTTCAAAGGGCAACCTTCTTCCTTGGGGATGGGTTATCCTTTCGGCTATCTGCATTGGTCTTGCTTCTGCTTCTATGGGTGGAATAAATGTTATGCAGTCAATTATGATTGCTGACTGTGTTGACTATGAAGAATTCCATAACGGCTACCGTCCTGACGGAGTTTTCTTCTCAGGTCAGAGCTTCTTAACAAAGCTTTCAGGCGGTATTGCCGCTCTTATTCAGGGTCTTGTTTACACAATTGTTAAATTCTCAGACCAGAATCTTGATAATATTAACTACAGACTTGCACAGGGCGAGCATTTTTATCAAATCGACGGTGGTAAGTATGCGGCAGCAATGTTCTTCCTTATTTCAATTCCGATTGCAGTAGGTATGCTTCTTTCGGCTCTTCCAATGAAGAATTATGCAATGACTGATGATGAACACAGAAAGATGGTTGATGCTCTCATTAAAAAGAGAGCAGGCGAAACCCCTGATGCAGACGCTCAGGCGCTTATGGATAATTTCGACGAGGTTGTTGATGTTATAAACAAAATCGAAGAATAATTAAAACAAAAAACAGGTTGAGAGCTATCTCAACCTGTTTTATTTTTGCTGTGCGCAGCACCCAATAACTCGGAACGCGGCACTCGGAACTCGCAACTCATTTTATCCACTGCTGCCAGACCCCGAAAACCTCT
>JAFYFO010000147.1 GCA_017543725.1 Eubacterium sp. | reverse complement strand
TTTCAAGAATATCAAAACTGTATTTCGTTGTTTCCTGAAAAATTTCGGGGTCTGCTTTGAATTTGATGAAAGTTCCGTCGATATCGGAATCTCCGATAATGTGAAGGTCGTTGACTGCAACGCCTCTTTCAAAGCGCTGAGCGTATATATGACCGTTTCTTGTTACCTCAACTTCAAGCCATTCCGAAAGCGCGTTAACAACCGAAGAACCAACTCCGTGAAGACCGCCCGAAACTTTATATCCCGAGCCGCCGAATTTTCCTCCTGCGTGAAGAACAGTTAAAACAACGGTTACAGCGGGAAGTCCTGTTTTATCGTTTACTTCAACGGGAATTCCGCGTCCGTTATCGCGAACTGTTATGATGTTCCCGGGAAGAATTTCGGTTTCAATATGCGTGCAGAAGCCTGCAAGCGCCTCGTCTATAGAGTTATCAACAATTTCATAAACCAGATGGTGCAAACCTCTGGGTCCTGTTGAACCTATGTACATACCGGGGCGTTTTCTGACAGCCTCAAGACCTTCAAGAACCTGAATACTGTTTCCCGAATATTCTTCGGTTACCGCAGTATCAATATCTTCTTCCTCTAAATTAGTTAACTTTATTTCTTCGCTCATATGAATCTCTCCATAAATTTATTGCTGTTTTTGCTTCTTTTATTAATTGTTGATGTGTTGATGGGGCTAATATAAACTTTATTGTCGCAAACAATAAAACTTTTCGGCAAATCGTAGTTAACATAAACAATTCTTCCGTTTTTTTCCGCAAGCGAAAGATAATCCCTCGTTGCTTTATTGACGGTTGAAGTATCTATATCAAAAACTCCTATTATTTCTTTATCGTTTATAACCGTGTCTTCACCTAAATGAATAAACATTATTCAATCAAAAATCCTTTTTCTATATGGAAGGTTTTTCCTTTTTTGAGTTTTAAAATTGTTTCTTTATCACAGCAGGTTATAAAAACCTGGCGGTTTTTTATATGGTTTAAAATATAATCCTGCCTTTTCTCATCAAGTTCGCTCATAACATCATCAAGAAGGGCAATCGGCTCTTTCTTTGTTATCTGTTCAAGAAGATTTGCTTCGGCGAGTTTCAACGCCAGAACGCAACTTCTCTGCTGACCCTGGGAGCCGTAAATTCTCGCGCTTATGCCGTTAATAAGAATTTCAATATCGTCCCTGTGCGGTCCGACGGAAGTAGACCTGTTCATCATATCCTGAATCTTATTATTTTCAAGCGCTCTTAAAAGTTTTTTCTCAATTTCGGCAGTATCCGCTGAATAATCATCAAAACTTCGGTATTTCAGTTCAATTTCTTCTTTTCCGCCGCTTATTCCCGAAAAAATATCCTTAACAAAGGGGGAGAGCGCTTCAATATATTTCAATCTCTGATAAATAATCTTTGCACCGCATATTGCGCAGTTTTTATTCCAGATATAAAGAAGCGAATCAAGTTCGGGATTATGCTTTAAATCCTTTAAAAGAATATTTCTCTGATCCAGACATCTATTATATTCCTTGAGCAGATTTCTGTAGTTTGATTTAATCTGACAGAGAGCCGCGTCAACAAATTTTCTTCTTTCGCCCGGACCTTCCTTAATCATATTAAGATGAACGGGTGAAAAGATAACCGCTTTTATTTCGTCGGAAAGCATTGAGGCGCTTTTTTTCTTAACTCCGTTTAAATATGCTTCTCTTTTATTGCCGATTCTTATTTCAGCATTCTGGGAGCGGTTTGAGCCTTCAAAATCAATTCTGAGTTTGCTTTGATTTTCGCCCATTTTAATAAGTTGGCTGTCTTTTGCTCCCCTGAAACTCTTTGAGCCGGTGAATAAAAATATTGCTTCAATCAGATTTGTTTTTCCCTGAGCGTTTTCACCCCAGATAATATTAACATCTTCGAATTCAAGGCTGAGTTCTTTAATATTTCTGAAATTTTCAATATTTATGTTTTTAATTTTCATTTTCAATATAATAATCACAGCCAAAGGCTGAAACAATATCGCCGTTTCTGAGTTTCTTTCCCCTTGCGGTGCATATTTCTCCGTTAACTCTGATTATTCCGTCCTGAATAAATTCTTTAGCCTGTCCGCCTGTTTCGCAAATGCCTTTAAATTTTAAAAATGACTGAAGTTGAATAAAATCAGTATTTATTTTAACTGTTTCTTTTGAATGTTCTTTTGTTTTAACTTTAATTTTCATTTTTAAGCCTCATCGGGAGAACAAGGAAAAGAAAACTATCCGAATTAACAGACATAATTTTAACGGGGTTGACAGGTCCGCAAAGTTCAATTTTAACTTCATCGGTGTCTGAAGCGTTTAATGCGTCAAGAACGAATTTTGAATTGAAACCTATTTCAACTCTGTCGCCGCTGGTGTTTGCATGGGTGTGGTCAACAACTCTTCCGAGGCTTGAAACCGTTGAAACTCTCATTTCGTCGCCGTCAAAGAGGCATCTTATCGGGTTTTTCTGATTGTTTTCAATAACGGGAAGAGTTCTTTCAATGCAATTTATTGCATCATTTGTATTAACTAAAACAGTTGTTGAAATTGTTTTCGGAACAGCGCTGTTGTAATCAAGAAATTCACCGTCAAGAAGTCTGCTGATAATTGAATAATCTTCAACTTCAAAAACAATATGCCTTTTTCCGATGCTGATTAAAACATTCTTTTCGCTTTCTGTATCAAGAAGTTTGATAATCTCTCTGATTGTTTTTTTAGGAACGATAAATGAAATATCATCTCCGTCATAATCAATCATTTCTTTTCTTATTGCAAGTCTGTATCCGTCAACTCCGATAAGAGTTATTTTTCCTTTTTCTATTTCAAATTTAAGTCCTGTGTAAACAGGTTTTGAACTCTCTGTTTCAGCAACTGCAAAAATAGTCTGAATAATCATTGAATGAAGAAGTTTCTGATTGAGTTCAATATTAATTCCGCCGTTAACGGAAGGAAGTTCGGGATAATCGTCAGCGTCTATACCTGTTATATTATAGGTTGCAGCGCCGCTTAAAATAGAAACGGAAACTCCGCTTGTTTCAATTGTTATTTCTTCATCAGAAAGTTTTCTGATAATATCGCAAAGAATTTTTGCATTAATAACTATTGCTCCGGGTTCAATAACCTGAGCGCTCATAATTGTATTGATACCAAATTCAAAATCATATCCCGTTAAACTGAGAGTATCGCTTCCGCATTCGATAAGAATACCTTCAACCGTTGGAATTGTTACTTTTGTTCCGACTGCTCTTATAACATTATTGCAGGCAGTGTTGAGTTCTTTTGTTTTACAGATAAATTTCATAGCCAAACCTTTCTTTTTTAACGAAAATGAAAAATTTTCATTTTTTTTCTATCCGATTATTTAACTTTTAATATTAGTATTAGGGGGTGTGCAAACTGTGGAAAAGTTGAATATTTCTTTTTATAACTGAATTTTTTTTAAACAATTGATTTTTTTCAATTCTTAAAAAAATGTTGAAATTGTTTAAAACTATTTTTTTAAACACCTTAAGTTAAAAATTAAATGTTGAAAGTTGAAAAAACTGTTGAAAATCAGTTTGCGTCTTTAATGTTGTTTATAATATCAAGAACCTTTGAATTAAGACTTGAATCGGTCTTTAAAAGTTTTTCCATTTTTTGAATATTATAAATAACTGAGGAATGGTCCATATCGTTGAATTCTTTTCCGATTTGTTCATAACTCATTCCGGTTATTTCCCTGACGATATAAATGCACATTTTTCTTGCGTTTGAAATATTTGAAGTTCTCTTTTTGCTTTGAATATCTTCAACAGAAACGCCAGTTGTTCGGCTGACTTCTTCAATAATTCTGTTTATTGTTATTGGAAGGGGCTGAACATCGTGAATTATATCTTTAATAATAGTCTGGGCAAGAGAAATTGAAGGAACCTGATTTGAATAGTGGCATTTTGCGTGAAGTCTGTTTGTTGTTCCTTCAAGTTGGCGGATATTTGTTTTAATTCTTTCCGCTATGTAGTTAACAACATTATCGGGAATTGAAAAATTAAGAAGTTCCGCTTTTCTTTTGATAATGGCGCATCTTGTTTCAAATTCGGGAGTCTGAATATCCGCAAGAAGTCCGCTTTCAAATCTTGAACAAAGCCTGACCGCAAGAGTGTGAATTTCTTTCGGAGATCTGTCGGAAGTTAAAACAACCTGCTTGCCGTTATCAACAAGAGCATTGAAGGTGTGGAAAAATTCTTCTTCGGTTGAAGTTCTTCCCGCAATAAACTGAATATCGTCAACAAGAAAAACATCAATATTATTTCTGTATTTTTCGTGAAATTCATCAATAGTGTGTTTTCCGAGGCAGGATATGAATTCATTTGTAAATTCTTCAGCCTTGACATAAAGAACTTTCATATCGGGAAAATTCTTTTTAATCTCATAATTGATAGCATTTAATATATGAGTTTTTCCAAGTCCCGAATTACCGTAGATGAAAAGGGGATTATAATTTGTTAAATTATTGCTTTTATTAATCTGTCCTCCCGGGTCTGATGCAATTGCCTTTGCCGCAGCGTAGGCAAATTTGTTTGAGGGACCGACTATAAAATTATCAAAGGTTAAAATATCGTTTTTAAAGTTTTCCATATCGGAAAAAGATTTTTTTTCTTCGTTTGAGGAAAAGTCGCTTGCGCAGACATAAACGATTTCAACGGGAAAACCGCAGATATTTTCAAATCCTTCGCTGAGCAATTTGCCGTATTGATTGATAACTGTGCTTTTTTTGAATTCATTTGAAAATAAAAGGGTTGCCTTTCCCATATCAAAGCCCGTTATTTCAATCTGGGAAAGCCAGAGATTATAAGCCGTGCTTGTTATTCTTTCCTTGCAGTATTCAAGAACACTCTGCCATAAATCATTATAATTATCCATATATAAAATCCTTCATCAATAAAAAAATCATCAAATAAAAAAACATCAGTTTTTATTATATTAAAAATTAAATATTAAGTCAATATATATTTTAAATATTATAATAATTATAAACATATATATTTTTATTCATTTTGCTTTAGTGAAAAAATAAATGGTTTACAGGTTATTATTGATATTGCATTTTATTATTTTATAATATATAATCATTTTGAAAAAAAGAAAGGAGAACGGCAATGAAAATTTTTAAAAACCGCGGCGATATTTATATTCCGAAAAGCGAATATAAATCAAGCAAGGAAGAAACAATTTTAAGAATTCTTTTGGTTCTAATCATTGTTTTAACAGCCGTTCTTTTAATTTTTTTAAACCATAAATATAACAGCGCCGCTGAATTTTTCGGCGACGGTGAAATAACAACAACCCAGATTGCTCTTGAAGAAAAAGAACTTCCGAAAATATTGGGAAAAACTAATTTTCTTGTTTTTGAAACAGATGATGAAAAAACTTCAATTCATTATATAGCGCTGATTCAGGCGGATAAGAATGCAAAGGCATATAAAATATGTTCGCTGTCGCCTAATATGATAATTGATAAAAATAATCTGCTTGAAATATATGAAAGGGGAGGCGGCGCTTCTCTTCAGAAAAAATTAACGGAATATTTTGGATTTGAAATAGATTGCTTTGCTGAATTTGATAATTCTTCATTTGTTGAATTTGTTTCAAAAATGGGAAATATTCTTTATTCATCAAATGAAAATATTAGATTCAACGGCGGAAAGGAAAACGATAAATATTCAATCCATATTTCCGAGGGCGAACAAAATCTCAACAGCAAGGAAATTTCAAATCTTTTAAGATATTATTCTCAGGAAAAAAGAAATTTCAATCTTGAAAACGAGTTGATTATTGCTTCTTTAACCCAATTATTCAATGAAAAAACATATGAGGACTGCGACTGGCTTTTCAGAATGTTTATCAAATCTTCTTCAAGCAATATAACCGTTCGCGATTTTGAAAACGAAAAAAATGCGCTAATGGTTTACTGCCTTAATAATTCAGAAATAACAGTTTATTCAACTCAGTGCAAATATAATAAAAATGTTTTAACTCATAACAGCGTTAAAGAAATTAAAGGTTATTTTAATAAATAATTGACCGAGCGCCGGCACCTCACGTGTATTTCCCCTCATCCGTCTGCCATACGGCAGCCACCTTCCCCCGTATATCTCCCCTCATCCGTCGGCTCCAAGTATTCGCCGACACCTTCCCCCGAGGGGGAAGGCTTGATAGGTTTAAAGGATAATATTCGGGAAGGCTTAATAGGTTTGATTGATTATATTTTTGGAGGCAAATAGGTTAGGAGATTTTATATATGATTAGTGATGAAAATAAAAAAATCATAATGAAGGCGGTTGAAGATATTCTTGTTGCCGTTGGGGAAAACCCCGAAAGAGAAGGGCTCAGGGAAACGCCGAGAAGAGTTGCAAATATGTATGAAGAGATGTTTTCGGGAATTTCCGAAGACCCCAAAAAGCATCTTAAACTTTTTAATGAAAAATCAAATGATGAAATGGTTATAGTAAGAGATATTCCTTTTTCATCAATGTGTGAGCATCATCTTCTTCCCTTTGTCGGAAAAGCGCATATAGCGTATATTCCGAGCGATAATAAAATAATCGGGCTTTCAAAACTTGCAAGAATAGTTGATAATTTTGCAAAGAAACCCCAGGTTCAGGAAAGATTAACCCACGATATTGCCGATTTTCTCAATGAAAACCTTTCTCCGAAGGGCGTTGCGGTTATTATTGAGGCAGAGCATATGTGTATGAACATAAGAGGCGCAAAAGCCTCCGGCGCGGTAACTCAGACTTCGGCGCTGAGAGGATGTATGAGAAACGACGCAAGGTCAAGAGCGGAAGTTCTTTCGCTGCTCGATAAGTGATTATGATTTGGAAATTCAGAGATAAGAAAATTGAATATTCTAAAAAACCTGTTTTAATGGGAATTGTCAACATAACTCCCGATTCCTTTTCGGACGGAGGAAAATTTTTTGATAAAAAAAGCGCCGTTGACCACGCGCTGAAACTCATTGAGCAGGGCGCTGATATAATCGACCTCGGCGCTCAGTCAACAAGACCCGATTATTGCGAAATTTCTCCCGAAGAGGAATGGAAAAGGCTTTTTCCCGTTTTAAAGGAATTAAGGGAAAAAACGGAAATTCCGATTTCGGTTGACACTTATTTTCCCTTTGTTGCTGAAAAAGCGCTTTCAGTCGGCGCGGATATTATCAACGATGTTTCGGGAAATCTGAGCGCTGAAATGGCTCGGATAATAAAGAAATACGGTGCAGGCTGGGTTATTATGCACAGCAAAAGCGGCTCCTGCAGGGAAGTTTATGATTTTTTCATTGAAGCAGAAAATTTCTGCAAAAAAGAAAATGTTGATGAAAAAAGCATTTGCTTTGATATGGGAATCGGCTTCGGAAAAAGTTATGAGCAAAATCTTGAACTAATTGCAAATATCGGCGAATATAAATTAAAGGGCTATCCCTTGCTTGTCGGTCTGAGCAGAAAAAGAGTTATCGCTCAGTCAGGCAAACAAAAAGAGCCCGAAAAAAGAATTTTCGGGAATATTGCCGCCCATACCGTTTCGCTTCTGGGCGGAGCGGATATTTTCAGAGTTCACGATATAGAAAATGAAAAGCAGGGGCTTGAAACCGCTTCGGAGATAAAAAAATGGATAAAATAACGATAAAGAATTTAAAACTATTCGCCTATCACGGAGTTAATCCCGAAGAAAAGGAAAACGGGCAGAATTTTTTTCTTGATGTTGATTACTATCTTGATATCGGCAAACCCTGCAAATCAGACGATATAAACGAAACTGTCAGTTATGCAAAGGTTGTTAAGGTTATCAGGCAGGCTTTCACAAAAGAAAAGTTCAATCTTATTGAAAAAGCCGCTCAGGTTGTTGCAGACGCCATTTTTGAGAACTTTGAAAGCATATACAGGGTAGAAATAACCTTAAAAAAGCCCGAGGCGCCCGTTAAAGCCGATTTTGAGTATATGGCAGTAACAATCACAAGAGAGAGGTAAAAACCGTTATGCACTATATTATATCCCTTGGTTCAAATATAGGTGACCGAAAGAAAAATCTTGAAAAGGCAATTGATTCTCTGAATAATATTCCTTATACGGATGTTATCAAAGTTTCCTCCGTTTATGAAACGGAGCCCGTTGATTATTTAAGGCAGGATAATTTCTATAATATTGTTATAGAAGTTAAATCGCTTTTTGAGCCGAATGAAATGCTCGGCATTTGTTTGGGAATTGAAAGCGGACTCGGCAGGATAAGGGGAATAAAAAACGGACCGAGAGTTATCGACCTTGATATTATCTTTGCGGAGGATAAAAAAATCAAAACAAAGAATTTAACAGTTCCTCATCAGAGATATAACGAAAGAAATTTCGTTTTATCGCCGCTTCTTGAAATTCATCCTGAAGGTGAGTTTTACGGAAAGAATTTCAAAAAATACATAGATTCCGTTAAAGAACAGAAAATAGAAATAGTTGATAAAATTTCAATATAATAACATTTTTAAATAAAGCGCTCTTTCACATAATATTATTGCCGAAAGGCAAATAATTTATGTGGGAGAGTTTTCTTTATGAAAATGAACACAACGAAAAACATAATGAAGGGAATCGGCGCAACTCTTGCGGTTTGCTCTGCCGTAACAATGATGGCTTCCGCCAAATCAAGCACGGGGGCTAAAAAAGCAATGAAAAAAACGGCGACAAAAATTGCCGACGTTGTTGATTCTTTTTCTTCATTTATGTAACGGGGAATTATCCCCGTTACATAATTATATTTGTTCGTTGTTTATATATTTGTTCCAGACATCAAGTCTGTCGCTTTCATCAAGATATCTGATAACTTTTGCGGGAACGCCTCCTGCGATGCAGTTTGCGGGAATATCCTTTGTGACAACCGCTCCTGCGGCAATAATGCTGTTTTCGCCAACTGTAACTCCGCCGCAGATTGTTGCGCCCGAGCAAACCCAGACATTCTTTTTAAGGGTTATCGGTTTTGAATATTCAAGGTCGTGAACACCGTCGGGATATTTCTGAAAAATTCTTTCCTCAGCGAGAAAGGGGTGCATGGGCGTTGCAAGAGTAACGCTTGCGCCAATCCAGACGCTGTCCTCAAGCGTTATCGGCGAAACATCAAGAAAAGTGCAGTTATAATTAACAAAGCATTCGCGTCCGACATAGATATTCTC
>JAFYFO010000015.1 GCA_017543725.1 Eubacterium sp. | reverse complement strand
TCGGGAAGCATGTAAACTATATGATTTCGTACGGAGGGACAACGAAAGGCCTCGCCGACACGCTCTCTTCAGAGACAGGCAGAACGGTTACGATCCCGGAAGCGGAAAAAATGATTTATCGCTTCTTTGACGCATATCCGTTAGTTTACTATTATCAGCACGGAATCATGTGCGGCAAACCTCCCATAACAATAGGCGGTCACAAATTCGACAAACTGAAATTGTCGCAGAGGCTGAACTATCCCGTTCAGGGCTCGGTTGCAGAGGGCTTTCAGAAAACATTGGAAACGGTTGTCCCAACTGCTCCTGACAGCCACCTGCTTGTTATGGCTATCCACGATTCTATCACACTTGAGGTGCCGGAGTTAGAACGTGAGGAAGCGGAGATTTTTCTGAAAACAACCGCCGAAACAGTTATGGGGGCTTACCTCGCTCCCGTCCCCGTATTTGCGGAACTGAAGAACACTATATGAAAGGAAGCATTCAAATGATTATATTATCGAATGAAAAAAAGCCCCATTTCCTGAGGGTTTCTACAAGGCGATAATCAACATGATCACCGAGTACCATGGAAAAGGAGCAAAGAATAACGAAACCAACCTGCGTTATGAGCTTTCGGTTTTCACCGGAACTGCTATTGTAGACGTATCAATCATTGTTTTTGCAGGGGCGAGTAAAGAAGCCTTTTGTAAAAAGATTTGTCAAAATTATGGAAATCAGAGGGAGGAAATCGACGTTGAAAAACACATCGGAAGCGTTGTGCTTGCAAAGATCAGCGTGTATGAATCTAAAAACGGCGACCAGCACCTCCGCCTGATCGAGTATAGCCCATACCATCAAAAGGAGGATTTGTAATGCATACGACAAAGCAACGTACCTTTATCCCGCAGCAATACGTAAACAGTAATAAGCTGACGGTTGAAGCCCAAAAGGTCAGAGGAATTGAAAAGCTGACGCGTGAAAACAAAGCGAAGCTGGTTGCTTACCTTCTGGCGGTGATCCATGTGACCCACGTAAAAGGCAGCAGCGCCTTGTATATCTATAACGAGAGAGGCTTTTATGAAGAGTTGCAGCAGTGGATGCTTGAGCTGTTGTTCAAGTATCTGATGGACGCCGCTGAGATCGAGTGGACCCCAAACAATGAAGGAAAAATCCTGGCAGAGTATAAGAGGTCGCTCGTTTGGGAAGTTGATGGATTCAACAAAGAAAACGCCGTCAATTTCAGGAACGGAGTGTTCTTTCTTCCCTTCCCCCCTGACGGTGTTAAAGCAAACAAAGCTTTCGATCTTCCGAAGGGCCGTTTTGAACCGCACACGCCCGAAAACTCGTTATTTAATTCTGTTTTGGATTATGACTATGAACCTGCTGCGGTTTGCCCGAAATTTGATATATTCATCAGAGACACCGCTTGTGGAGATAAGTCTTGGATCGATCTTGTGCAGGAAATCGGCGGTATTTGTTTATCTAATTATTCCGAGTTGGGAAAAGCTTTCTATTTCTTCGGCTCCGGCTGCAATGGCAAGTCCGTCCTTGCAAGAGTCCTGCAATCCATAATCGGTGAGCAAAACACCTGCGCAATCTCAATGAGATCGCTTGACGAGAAGTTCGCGTTGGCAGGCTTAATCGGCAAAAAGCTGAACATCTCATCTGAAAATGAGGGCATGGGTTCCAGTGAAAGATTTAAGACGCTTGTAACGTGTGATCTGGTCAACATTCCCGTTAAGTATGAAGGGGACTGGACGGGCAAGCTGTTTGCAAAGCACGTGTTTTTAATGAACAGCCTGCCGACGACGCCGGACGTTACGAACGGTTTCTTCCGTAGAATTGTTATCGTGCCGTTTAACAACGTTGTGGCCCCGGATCAGATAGATCTCGACCTGCCAGCTAAGCTGCATGCAGAACGTGCGGGGATATTTAATTGGTTTTATGAAGGTTATTGCCGCTTGCTGCATAACGAATACCGCTTTACACCGTGCACGTCAGCAGAAGCGGCATCCGTAACATATATGGAACGCGAAAATCCAACTGCATTGTTTTTTCGCGATTGTTACGAAGAAAATAGAAATAATAAAGTATTAAAAAGCAGCCTTTATAAGAAATTCCTCGATTGGTGCGAGAAAAATGACTCGTCCAAAATGCCACGGAACAAGTTTTGGTCTGCTTTAGTTACGAAGGAGAAAGAATTGACCAACGGGGAATCATTTGATTTCCGCCGTTATAAAGGCAAAGAGTATCTTGTTGGATATAGTGAAATAAGCAAAGAAGATAAGGCTTCTCTGGCAGAAGCTGCCACAGCCAGTAAGTAAGAATTTTATTATATTTTTTAATCAATTGAAATATATGAAATAATTAGCAAGAAATTATGTACCTCGACGGGGCTTTGGTGGTGTCCCTTCGAGTTTAGATTAGAATATTGATTTAGATCTTAAGATAATAACTGTCACTGATGATACAAAGACGAATCGGCCCGGCGGATTTCCTTTGTTGGAAGTCTGCCGAGGTCGTTGAAACGATACCGCAACCTGCGGAAACACCACCAAAAAAAATACTACAAG
>JAFYFO010000146.1 GCA_017543725.1 Eubacterium sp. | reverse complement strand
GATAAATCACCGGGATTTGTTGAATGACCGTCAAGGTTAACAATTTTCATTTTATCACCGCCTGTTTTAAAATTATATCCCAATTATTACCCAAAATCAACTTATTTGTTGATATAAAGATTAATATGAGTTATAATTAATTCATAATATTAACGGTGGTATAATTGAAAAAACTATTGTTAATTATTATAATCATTTCTCTTGGCGCGGATTTTTCTTCCTGCCAAAGAGAATTAAACGAAAAAACTTCTGCTCAAAATAGTCTTTATTCATCAAAATGCACCGTTGTTATTGATGCAGGTCACGGCGGAAAAGACAACGGAACTCAGGGCGTTGACGGAACTCCTGAAAAAGATATAAATCTCAGCATTTCTCTTGCGCTTTATGATTATTTCAGAGTTTGCGGAATAAACAGCGTTTTAATAAGAAACGGCGACTATGAATTTTATAAAAACGTAGAAAAGAGAACGCGTTCCGATTTATATAACAGGCTTGATTTCATAAACACTTTTGAAAACGGCGTTTTGATTTCAATTCATCAGAATCATTTTGAAGAAGAATCGCAGTGGGGAACTCAAATCTGGTATTCCGCAAATAATCCCGAAAGCAAGATTATGGCTGACTCCATATTATCAACAGTTAAAGAATATCTTCAGCCCGATAACAAAAGAAATAACAAAGTTTCAGGGGATAATTATTATCTTCTTTATAAAGCAATAAAACCTTCAATAATGGTTGAATGCGGCTTTATGAGCAACAAAAAGGAAAATGAAAGGCTCAAGCAAAGCGAATATCAAAAAGATATGGCGTTTTGTATAATGAGTTCAATCTGTAATATAGTATAAAGGAGAGAAAAATGGCAGTTAAAAGTGTTTATATCTGCAGTGAATGCGGATATGAAAGCGCAAAATGGTACGGAAAATGCCCGTCCTGCGGCGAATGGAACACTATGGAAGAGCATATTCCTTCGCCGCAAATTAAAGGAAAAACTGCTGCGGTAAGCAAAAGCGCGCCATCATCTGTCAGAAAACTCAGCGAAATCAATAGTGATATTGAAAAGCGAATTTTAAGCGGCGTTAATGAGTTCGACAGAGTTCTCGGCGGCGGAATTGTTGAGGGAAGCCTTGTTTTGCTCAGCGGCGACCCGGGAATAGGAAAATCAACGATTCTTCTTCAGATTTGCCAGCCGATAGGGAAGAGCAAAAAAGTTTTATATGTCAGCGGTGAAGAATCCGCAAGGCAGATTAAACTTCGCGCAAACAGGCTCGGCGTTACAACCGAAAACCTTTTTGTTCTTGCCCAGACTGATGTTTTATCAATAATTGAAACAATAAAAGTTGAAAAGCCTGATATAGTTATTGTTGATTCTATTCAGACAATGGTTATTGACGGCATTTCTTCAACTGCAGGAAGCGTTACTCAGGTCAGGGAAAGCACAAATCTCTTTATGCATCTTGCAAAAAGTCTTGGTATTCCGATTTTTATTGTCGGACATGTTAATAAAGACGGCGCAATTGCAGGTCCGAAAGTCCTTGAACATATTGTTGACACGGTTTTATACTTCGAAGGCGAAAGGAATTATTCATACAGAATACTAAGAAGCGTTAAAAACCGATTTGGCTCAACCAATGAAATCGGCGTTTTTGAAATGACTCAGAATGGGCTTAAAGAAGTTGAAAATCCATCGCTTTTAATGCTCTCGGGCAGACCCAAAAATGCAAGCGGAACCTGCGTTGCATGCACAATGGAAGGCTCAAGACCCATTCTTGCGGAAGTTCAGGGACTTGTTACAGCATCGGGATTCGGAACGCCGAGAAGAATGAGCACCGGTTTTGATTACAACAGAATGAGTATGCTCATAGCAGTTCTTGAAAAAAGAGCGGGTTATTTTTTCAACGGAATGGACGCTTATTTAAACATAGTCGGCGGTTTGAAGCTATATGAACCTGCAGCGGATTTGAGCGTTGCTATCGCGCTTATATCGTCACTTAAAGATAAAGTTATAAATGAAGACGCCCTTGCATTCGGCGAAATAGGATTAGCAGGGGAGATACGCGCTGTAAACAACTGTGAACAAAGAATTGCCGAAGCAGTTCGGCTTGGATTTACAAAATGCGTTATTCCGTTTCATAATTATAAATCGCTTTCAAAAGAAATAAAAACAAGCGCGGATATAATTCCTGTCAGAAATATCAGGTCTGCGTTTGAAGCAGTTTCGGAATAGGAGGAATTATGACAAACGCTTTAATGCTGATGATAGTTAT
>JAFYFO010000145.1 GCA_017543725.1 Eubacterium sp. | reverse complement strand
TTCTGTTTTCGGCATGCTCAATTGATTTTGTCGGAACATCGGATGAAAGAATTCAACTCGATAATATACCCGAATTCAATTATGAAGCGTTTGTTGAAATAAACAATAATATTCCCGATTTTGAAGAAAGCGAACTCAAGGCAAAATCATTTGAAACATATGGCAAACTTGATTCGCTGGGGCGCTGCACAACCTGCAAAGCCTGCATCGGACGGGACCTGATGCCAACGGAGAAAAGAGGAGCAATCGGCGAAGTTAAGCCAACCGGCTGGCACTCCGATAAATATAATAATGTTGACGGAAAATATCTTTATAACCGCTGTCATTTAATCGGTTATCAGTTGACCGCGGAAAACGCAAATGAAAGAAATCTTATAACGGGAACAAGATATCTCAATGTTGACGGTATGCTTCCCTTCGAGGACGAAGTTGCTGATTATATCAAGGCAACGGGAAACCATGTTTTATATGAAGTTACTCCTGTTTTCAAAGACGCGGAACTCGTTGCAAGGGGCGTTCATATGCAGGCAAAAAGTGTTGAGGACGGCGGACTCGGCGTTTCATTCAATGTTTATTGTTTCAACGCTCAGCCCGGAATTGAAATTGATTATCAGACGGGAGATAACAAGCCCTCGAAAGAGGAATACACCTTTGATGACGGCTCAGAAAAAGCAACCTACATAATCAACGAGAATTCAAAGAAATTCCATAAGCCAAACTGCGAGGCAGTTGATAAAATGAGCGAGAAAAACAAAAAGAAATATAAGGGCACACGCGAAAATCTTATCAGAAACGGATATGAGCCCTGTGGGATGTGTAATCCGTAAAAAAAGCACCCGTGGGTGCTTTTTTTAGTTATATTCGCCTTTGGCGAGTTATATTTCTGCGAAGTTATATTGCTTACGCAGTTATATTGACCTGCGGTCAGTTTATTTATTGGCGAATATAATATAACTTTGTAACAGGGTTACAAAATATAACTATTCACAAAGTGAATAATATAACTGTTCGCCTGCGAACAATATAACTAAATATCAATTCATCAATCAAACCCTAATCATTTCTCCAATCATATTTATCCTTTGTAACATCGTCAATCGTTTTGCCGTTAATAACTACTGTGTCATTATCCGTCCACTCTATATTTGCATCTGTGCAATTATAATCCCAATAAATATTTCTGTCTTTTCCGCTTTCATCGTTATAATGCAGCCGACACAGAACTGCAGAATTGGTTGTGGCGCTGCCGCTGTTTAAATATACTTCAACAGTGTATTTGTTATCGGGAGAAACGGATTTTGCTATCAACTTCTCACCTTGAAGGTGACTGATGTCGAAGAAAAAATAATACACAACTGATGTCAGAATCACAGCCGCTGCAATGATTACTGAAAGAATTACTGTTACGGTTTTTTTCATTTTGGCTCCTTTAACTGTATTTTGAAATCAGCCTTTGCTTTTCCTTATCGGACAGCGAATCAAAATATTCTTTCATCATATTCAGTGAATTGAGTTTTGCCCTGTTATACGCTCTGAAATCCTTTGCGTCATCCCAAATCCGAAGCGTTTTATTATCGTCGCCGAGTGACAAATCACTGTAATAGAATATATTTTTTGCAACTTCCTCTTTTGCCTTTTTTGATATCTTTTCATCCTTGCTTTTTGTCAGTTCAATAAGATAAGGAACCGCGCTGTCGCTCATATCTGAAATCGCCTCAACATCAAGATTTTCGATTTTTCCCGAATTATATGCATTAATATTATATTCTGCTGAAATCCTGTCTATATCCGAGAAGGTTAAGGCGATAAATATAACCGCGCAGATAATGATTATACTCTGCATATATTTAACTTTAGGCGCAAAGATATGAATGATGAAAAATGCAATAACAAACAGCATCATAAGCATAAACGCGCTTACTAAAATTCTGTTTACCGAAAGCCCGTAGATTGAAATATTGAGCCTCATTTTCTGCATTGCAATTATTATAAGCAAAACCGAAAACAGCGAAATAAAGGTTGAAAGCGCCTTGATTACTGCGGGGTGCTTTTTATTTTTGCGCTCACACAGAATTGAAACCGCAGAAACAACTGCAATATTTATTA
>JAFYFO010000144.1 GCA_017543725.1 Eubacterium sp. | reverse complement strand
TTCGGGCGACACATTCGCGCTTGATTATATTCGGGCGGATGATATGCGCCGAGATATAATTATTCAAACCAATTAAGCCTTCCCCCTCGGGGGAAGGTGGCTGCCGTATGGCAGACGGATGAGGGGGAATTAATTTACTGAAAATTTAAAACTTAAAATTTAATAATGAATAATTTCGGGGCGCGAAAATGCGCCGTAATTATGCGGTTCGTTTCATTTGAACGCCAATATAATATTTGGTAATCTATGCGGTGCGTCGAGGGCGCCGCACCCTACAAAATGTGTGTTTTTATCTCATTTGCCCAAATATAATTGCCGTGCGCAGCACCCGAAATTCGTCATTCGTCACTCGTAATTCGTAATTTTTTCTGGGAGGGCGCGGAGACCCTCCCCTACATTTTTTATTGTCCGAGCGCTTGCGCGAGTAACCGAAATTCGTAATTCGTAATTCGTAATTTTTTTGGGCGGATTATATCCGCCCAAAAAATCATTCTGTATAATTAATCTTTTTAACTTTAAAAACCGCTCTGAGCAACGGTGCAAGGACTTTCGGACTTCTGATAAGAACAACTTTCATAACTCTTCCCCCTATGATTTGCAGCAAAGAATTCCGAGAATAATAACGCAAACTGCAAGAATTCTTGTTATCCAGACCGAAGGCAGGCAGAGCGCGAGAGCCGCGCCGACTCCGAAGGCAATCCAGAGATATTCTTTTTTAATCGGTTTGCATTGTTTTTTCATAGTAAACGCTCCTTTGCCGCATTTACTATATCATATGCGTTTTTCGATTAATCGTTACTTTCAATTAAAAGCAGTGTCCCCTTCTCCAATGATATCTCACATTCATCATCTTCAATATGGTTGCTCTGGGCGAATTGGTCCGAAACGCCGATATCAAGACTTTCAAGATTGAAAAACTTTTCGCTGTAGTGTGCGCCTTTGATTTTAACTCCTTTGCAGGGTTCAAGAAAAGCAAAAAGCGAAAAGAAGTTATATTCCTTTTTGAAAATCTTTTTATCCGTTATAAGAGATATTCTGTTTTTATCATCAACAATAGTGCAGTTTATTTTGTTTTTTCTGCAATAATCAAGGCAGAGAACATTTGAATAACTGTGATCGAATCTGTTTCCTATAGCAAAGAAAACGGTTATATCATTGAAGCCTTTTTCCTTTGCATATCTTATGCTGTTGAAAGTATCGCTGAACGCTTTTTCAATCGGGAAGGTTATAATCTCGCAATCAATATCGGGCTTATTCGAAGAATCAAAATCGGCAACAATAGCATCAGGCGTTATGCATGCTTTAAGGAGTTTTTCATATCCCGAATCGGCGGCTATGATAAAAGAATTTCTGTTTATATGATTTTTAAGAAATTCAATATTATCATTCGGCGCACCCGAAACAATAGTGCATTTTTTTATTTCATCTGCCATTCTTTCAAATCCTTAACTTCGCTGAACATTGCGGTGTAACTGCTATGCCGTGATTTGCTGATTTTTCCCTCTTCAACGGCTTTGCAGATTGCGCAGCCCTTATCATTAATATGCGTGCAGGAATTAAACCTGCAGCCGCCGAGATATTCTTCAAACTCCCTGAAACAATGGGGCAAATCTTCTTTCATAATCTTATCATAGCGCTGAATATCAAGCGAGGAAAAGCCCGGAGTGTCTGCAACATAGCCGCCGCAAACCTTAAAGAGTTCGCAGTGCCTTGTTGTGTGCCGCCCTCTGCCGAGTTTTTTGCTTGTTTCTCCCGTTGCAAGATTGAGTTCGGGGAAAAGATTATTAAGAAGGGTTGATTTGCCGACTCCTGTGTTTCCCGTGAAGGCGCAAACTCTGCCTTTCATTAATTCTTTTATTTCCTCCGCCCCGCTGAAATCATTGTTATTAACAGCGATAACGCAAAATCCCGCGTTTTTATATATATCAATATATTGCTGATAATCGCTTTCCAAATCAGTTTTGGTCAATATTATAATCGGCTCAATTTTCTTATACTCGGCAACGGCAATTAATCTATCCGTTATCTGAAGATTGATTTTCGGGTCGACTATTGAGCAGATTATAAACAGAACATCAAGATTTGCAAGAGGCGGACGAATCAGAGAATTCTTTCTATCAAAAATCTTTTCTATTCTGTTTTCGGCGTTTTCATTAATTGAAATTTCAACATTATCGCCGACAAGCGGACTTTCATTCTTATTTCTGAAATTTCCCCTTGCCTTACATTCATAAACAACATCAGCGGCGTCTACATAATAGAAGCCGCCGATGCCTTTAACAATTTTTCCTTTTACCATATTAGTTTTCGGAATCATTCTGATTATCTTCTTCGGGTTTTGAAGTTGTTGTTGTGTCGTCCGAACTGAAACCTTTGAAATCAATGGTGAAATCCTGATTATTCTTGCCATTGGTTGTTTTGGTTTCTTTCGCGCCGATTTTCTTGATTGAAACGGCTATTGACTGTGAATTCTTTCCGTCGCCGTTAACGCTGATAACCTTTTTACTTCCGTCGAGTTTAACGGATTGATTAAGATATGTTGAGCCGTCTATTGAAACCTTTATAGTATCGGTTTTATAGTTTCCGTTTGCATCAAGGCATTTCGGAAGTTTAACGGTTATGGAAACCTTAACCTGTTTTTCGGTTGTCGTTGTTGTTTCACCCGAGGAAACAATAAGTTTGATAGTATCGTTTTCAGCGATTTCCGCGCCTGCGGAAGGCGATTGGGAGATAACAATATCTTTAGGTGCGTTTCCGTCCTGAATAATAAAGGAAACATCAGAAAATCCGAGTTTTTTAAGGAAAGCGCCCGCGCCGTCTTTATTAAGTCCCATAACATCGGGAACTTTGATTGTTTTAAGAACGGTTGTCGGCTGACCGGATGAAATATAGATAACAATTTCATCCTCTGAGGAAACAATTGTGTTAGCCTTCGGGTCTGTGTAAACAACTTTTCCTTCTTCAACCGTTTCACTTGAAACCGAAAGGAATTTATAGTTAATGAGTTTAACCTTCTCAAACGCCTGCTT
>JAFYFO010000143.1 GCA_017543725.1 Eubacterium sp. | reverse complement strand
TGATGAAATCACGGCTAGAAAGTTTTACTGGCGTGGCGTTCATCTCCGAGTACGATAGACGAAAAGAGGCGCTCCAAAAGACAAAGACATTTGGGGCGTTAACTATCTTGCGATTGACAGCGGGGAAAACTGGAAGTTGAACGATGATTGGTTTGTTTGCTCAAACGACAGAACATGGGATACTATTCTTGATTCTCAGAGCGATAAGGCGTATGGTGTTAATAAAATCAATTATGATTCTGAAATCAGAAACCATTATAACGAAAACATTCAGGTCGGAAGTTGGGGAAGTCACAGTGAAGGTCACTTCACGGGCGATTCACCAAAAACGCTGAGCAACACCGTTTACTATGACGCGGAGGCGCTTGATTTTGCAGAAGATAACTACTGCGCGATTAACAATCTTCCGACTTTTAAAGCAAATGCCGACGGCTGCGGACACTGGATTGGCAGTCAGGCTGCCTGGAACGGAGTTGATATTGCAAGTTCAATAACAATCAACGGCAAAACAAATATTGATTTGAGAGTTCTCAGTGTTAAGCCTCTTAAAGATATCATTTCATCCGATGATTTTATCCAAAACTATTCAAGCATTTCATCAAATGAAGATTTATACACAAAAACCTCGCTTGCAAATTACTACACGGCTGTTGCAAACATTATGAGATTTGATGTTAATTCTCTTGATGTTTCAAACGATACCGCGATTGCAAATGCTTCAAATGAAATAAAAAATCTTGTTGATAACTATAACGCAAACAAAACTCCCGAGCGCCGCGCCGATTTATCAAATCTTAAAAGAGCATATGACAAGGGCAACACCCTGCTTCTTTCGCTTGATAACAAGGCGGCAAGATTCAGCACAACAAGCATAAACAATCTTATAAACGCGCTTCAAAACAGTGATGTTCTGTACTATGTAACCGCCGAGGACACAAGCGATATGGGTCAGGCTGACGAAGAGGCTGCAAACGCGCTTGCTAAGAATATTCTTGCGGCGTACGACGCGCTTGAAGCAGCGGGCGAGATGGTTGATGTTTCAACCTATGAATCCGCCGCGGCAACGGTTAACAGCATTGATAAAGACGCATACAACAACACAAATTCAATATCAAGCGCAATAAGAATTGCAAATATTCTTGTTAAATCAACATCGGTTTCGTACACCGATTCAACCGATGCTCAGAACACTTCAACAATTAAGGCTTTAACCGGAAACGCAACCCAGCAGAATATTGACGACGCAACGAGAACAATTCTTGACGCGCTCTATGTCAGCATTAAATCATACACGCTGACAACAAACGGCGCTGTTGTTGAAACAAGTTTCCAGAACGGAACTTCTTCCGGCGAAAACTCGCCGTATACAGTAACCTACGGAGCAACAGCCATTGCAAGAAGCGATAAGGCTGAAACCGCATGGTATATGGATTTTTCAAGCGAATCAACCGCAAGGGGAAAACAGTATCAGGGCTATGGAGATACTTTTGCAACAAAGATTCTCGGCAACATCAATATCCATGCTGAAATCAGGACTGATGAAACGCCGAATATGCTTTGCATAAACAGAGTTTACAGCAACGACAGCGAAAAAACTCCCGTTCACCTTATAACCTTCGTCGGGGATAGTTATACTCTTCCAATGGCAACCGCATATCCGAATTACAGTTTTGCAGGCTATGATGTTAACGGCGAAATTAAAAGCGAGAACGAAACGATTTCCGTTGACGGCGATATAAATATCAAAGCGCTTTACACATATATTTCAACTAATGAATACGCGGTTAACGCAACTCCGCTTGAAAACGGACAGGGCTATAATTCTTCCGCCGCGTATAACACAAGCATTGAAATCAAGGGCGGCGACGGCGCATATGCATGGGTTGAAGAAATCGGCGAAGGAAAGTTCAGACCCTTTGCAATCGGCAGCGATATAACTTTCTTCGTCAGCGAATCCGTTAATCTCTTTGCCGTAACGAAGGCGCAGTTTGATTCATATAACTTTACTCTTCCGACTATCAATATGAGAAAATCGGGATACCTTGTTAACGGAACAAAGGCTGTTTTCAACGCTCAGATTGTTGAAGAAGCAAAAACAATCAGGGAATACGGCGTTGTTATCGGAATTCCGAAAGATTCGCAGTATCTCGACCCCGAAGATGTAACCGTTGAAAATGCGGGAAGCCACGAGAATTATGATGTTATCAGAGCGAAATCAACCAAGAATGTCGGCGCAAATCAGTTCACTGTCAGCGTTAACGGAATTGCCGGAAAAGATTTCATCTATAGAGGCTATGTTATCTATGAAAAAACAAGCGGCGAATTTGTAACCGTTTATAACTAAACAACAGTAAATGCAGGGCGATGCCCTGCATTTATTATTGTTGACAACATCGTTATTCTGCTGTATTATTAATATGGAAATTAATAAT
>JAFYFO010000142.1 GCA_017543725.1 Eubacterium sp. | reverse complement strand
CAGACAGATGTTGATATAAGCGCATATCAGCAGGCTATCTTTGTTGCTCTTGACGCTGAGCCCGACGCTTACGATTATCCCAAATCGGAACTTGACAGGGATTTGAGAATTGCAACAAGCGCTATAACAACAAGCGTAACTTATGACGGTTTAACGCTTAAAGTTATCAAAGACGATGCAAAACAATCAATTGTTAACGCAGTTGCTTCGCTTGTTCAGAGTTCTCTGACTTCCCATATAAGAAACTATACAATTCAGATTCTTGAAGGTTCTGTCAGCGAAAACGACGGAGTAACTTTCAACGGCGGAACTCATTCCTATGACGGAACAACGGATGTTTACACTGCAACATATAACACCAAACTGAATCTTAAAGCAGATTCGGATTCCGCGTGGTATATGGAATTTGAATCGCCAAGCGTTGCGCGCGGCGTTCAGTATCAGGGAAACGGAAGAAGGTATTCAACAAAAGTTATCGGAAATATCAAAGTTTATGCTTATAATTCTGAGGGTAATTATAAAGTTACCATTGCAAGAAAATATTCCGATAATGAAAGCAAACCCGTTATGCTGACGAGTTATGCAAACGGAAACTATGTTCTTCCTGACGCTCCTGCAATCGCATTTTACGATTTCAGCGGTTATTCAGTCGGCTCATCGCTTTATAATGCAGGCGACAGCGTTGAAATCGGTTCAGACACTGTTATATACGCAAATTATACTCTCAATGAATCTCTTTCCTGCGCTGTTAATATCAACGGTGAAACCTCATTCAGCGCTGAATATAATCAGAAGATTGATTTAACAGGTGAAGAGGGAACATATGCTTGGCTTGAACTTGATAAATCAACAAACACTTTCAAGCCCTTCTATATCGGAAAAGATGTTTCATTCTTCGTTACTGAAAGCATAACCCTCAAGAGCGTTTCACTTGAAGAGTTTGAACTCGGAAAGTATACTCTTCCTGCAATAAACATTCGCCAGGACGGCGCTTATATTTCCGAGGCTGACGGAGTTAAGAAAGTAACCTTCAACGGTCAGCAGGTAACTGATGGCTCATATGAAATCGCCGAATACGGTATTCTTATCGGAAAGGCAAACAGCGGCGGAGAAATCAGAGATGAAGATGTTGTTCTTGAAAATATCGGAACTTCGGATAAATATACTTTATCAAGATTCAAATCAACAAAGAATGTTGGTGCAAATCAGTTCACGATAGGCGTTAAAAATATGAGCGGCGACTTCATTTATAAAGGTTATTTAACCTATAAACTTGCAAACGGCGAATTTCTTACAGTTTATTCAAGCAGTATTTCACAAACTATTTAACATAAAACACTCGGAATACAAATCGTATTCCGAGTGTTTCATCCTTTGCAATAAATAGAGTTTACTTTTTGCTTAATATATGTTATAATAATATTAGACAATTGTTGAATAATGTTAATGGAGGTTGAATTATGGTATATTATGTCGCTTTACCGTTTTGCTTGGTTTTTTCGCTGATATTCTGCTTCAACCGCGGAAAAGGATTCAGCGTTAAAAACTTGATGCTGAAATGTATTTCAAGTTTGTGTTTTATTCTGACTGCTGTTTTTGCGCTTTTTTCAAATCAGAATTCAATTGTTTACGGCGCGTTGATTATATTCGGAAGTGTTCTCGGTCTGCTCGGCGATATTGTTCTTGATTTGAAGGGGATATATGAGGCGGATAAAAATATCTATATGAAAAGCGGATTTATATTCTTCCTTTTCGGTCACATCTTTTATTCCGCTGCTATAATATATGCTTCGGGAATAAAACTTTGGGCAATTCTTTTATGCGTTTTATTCAGCGTTGTATTCTCGGTTTTGAATATTCTATCCGCTAAAATAACAAAAGTTGAATTCGGTGATTATAAGAGAATTGTTTTTATCTATACTGTTTTTCTTGCAATGACTATGAGTCTTTCATTTGCAGCGGCTCTTTCAAGCGGCTTTGCAAAGCCCTATGTTTTGCTTCTGATTGGTTCTGTTTTATTCACTCTTTCCGATGCGATTCTTTCAATGACATATTTCGGAAAGAATAAAGACACTTTCGCTTATTATTTCCTCAATCACTTATGCTACTATGCAGCGCAGTATCTCATTGTTTCATCAATACTTTTTATTAAATAAAAGCACTCATTATTATCCTGAGGCAAAAATAAAAGAACACCTTGGGGCACCCTACGGAAATAGGGTTGATTTTACAATATAATATATATGGCGAGGAAAAAAATCCTCGCCATTTCTTTTTATCGTCTTGAACAGTAAAAGACGAATATCAGCCATTAACGCCTGATGAATGATGACGTAGTTACGAAAAGCCAAAACTGATTAAGTAATTATCGTTTTTCACAGGTCAAGAGCAGTAAAAAATCGGCAAAAAACGGCTGAAAACTTGAATAATATGTTTTAGAATTAAAAATTATTGATATTAAAAAGTGTTTGTGTTAAAATAGCAAGTGCCAAATGATTATATAATTGAATAGAATTGTGATAAAGAATCATATCACGAAGACAGTGTTTTTATTTTACATAAAAATGCTTAGTTCTTCATTTGCACTTCTTTTTGATATGATTCAGGAAAGTTCAAATTATATAATTGTTTGGCGACAGTTGGAGCTATGCGTTTTTTGGCGTACAGTTACGGCTGTACGCATTTTTTAATTAAAGGAGTATTGTTATGAAAAAAGTTATAAGTTTAATTTTATCGTTTGTTATGATAATTAGCATAACAGCGGAAATTGATTGTTCAGCTTTTGCACTTGAAGAAACAACAAATGTGAATTATACCGAAAACTCCGAGGGGGATTTCACATATACGATAAGTGATAATAAAGCGGTAATTACAAAGTATGACGGAACAGACGAATCTATTATTATTCCTGATGAATTAAACAGCTACCGTGTAAATAGAATTGCTGACGGAGCCTGCGAGCTTTGCGGCGATTCATATATCGGTGATTATACCGAACCTTTAAGAAACAGCATTATTGATGTTAAATACAATCGTATTCAACCTTTGGAATTCGTTGACCATTGCGGCGGTCAATACGAAAACTGGGATGAAGATCTTAAATATATTTATAATTATGACAGATATTTAATTGGGGATTCGGTAACACT
>JAFYFO010000141.1 GCA_017543725.1 Eubacterium sp. | reverse complement strand
GTATGGAAGCGCAGGAATAAGCGCCTGATTCTCTTTTGCGGGGCGGTATGCCCTGAATGCCTTAAAAACTGCCATTATTTCACCTCATTCTCCAAATTTTTCAATTTATTATATTATATTTGAAAATCAAAGTAAAGTGATGTTATAACCAAATTATGACGAATATATAAAAGATTATTGTCAATTAAAACAAATATTGCTATACTGAACAGGGTGGTTTAATGAAAAAAGAATTGAAATATTTCAAAATTGAAGGCTCATACGGCGGAAATCAGGAATGGTTCGGCGATTTCCTTTTCCGCCTGGGCGGGTGCGGCGCCGAAACAGCGTGCGAAATATGCATTTTTTTCGATAAGTTTTTTGAAACAAAACTCTATCCCTTTGATGTAAACTCTCTGAGCAAAAAAGATTATGCCGCTTTCGGCGATATAATGAAGCCCTATCTTCATCCGAGGCTTCGCGGTATAGACCGCCTTGATATTTATACCAAAGGTTTTTCAAAATATATAAGCGATAAAAACGGCAGAATAAAACTATCCGCATTCAGCGGCGAAAAAAGCGCTTATGAGGCGCAGGAGGCGCTGAAAAGTCAGATAGATAATGGCTTTCCCGCCGCTTTTCTCTGCCTCAACCACAGCGACAGGCGCTTTAAAGACTATGAATGGCATTGGTTTATAATAAACGGCTATGATGAAAAAGACGGAAAATTCCTTGTTAAAGCAGTAACATACAGCGATTATGAATGGCTTGATTTTTCCGCGCTCTGGAACACCAAAAGAGCGCAAAAAGGCGGAATGGTTTTCTTTTCGCTGAGCGAATAGAATAATTAAAAAACAGAACTGAGAATCCAACTCAGTTCTGTTTTCTTACTATTGCATATTCGCCGCCGTCGGGGCGGAAATATTTGCAGTCCTTATTGTTTTCAAAAAGCATTCTTGCATATTCATCTTCATCGAGAATCAATGAGCAGAAGTATTCTTCGCTTTCTTCATCAAGGGTGTTATAATAGCAGTTTTCGCATAAATCCATCAGTTCAGCGGAGAATTTTCTCCGTCCTCCTTCGGTTTGCCCGTTACAACGGAATTTCTGTCGAGTTTCATCATAGGAATCATAAGTCCGGGCATACCGCTCATCGTTGTTAAATTGTTGATTACCTGGCGAAGGAAGGGGAAAAGTTGGTCGAAACTATCGGTATGGATATCGGGTTTTTCGTCGCCTTCCTGATAGGTGAACTGCGCCGCCATTTCAATTCTTATTTCAAAGGGATTCATATCAGCATCGCTGACTCTGAAATCAAGAATACCAACGCATCTGTTTTCGGATTCAATATAATTAACATTATATTTAACCTGATTCTGAAGTTTGAGTTGAGTTCCGTTTTGAACTTTATTATTGAAGTTCAGGGAATTGATTTTGTATGCTTTAAGTTCAACCATTTTTATTACCTCACTAATTTAACATTGTTTAATTTAATATCGTCGTCAACCTCATTTGCCGCTTTTCCGCTGAAACGAAGAAGTTCAAGATTTTCAACATTTTCTGCATCAACGGCGTATTTATAACTGTCGCATAAATTGCCCCAACGGGTTTTCGTTTTTGCGATTAAAACATCTTTTGCATATCTGATAAAAAACGCCGAATTATCGTATTTTTCAACTCCCCAGTCGAGACAGGGACGAAGGTCGTAGAGCCCACAGTCCCATTTTGAGGTCTTAGTGAGTTCGATTTGGCAGTTTTCAAAACTGATATCTTCAATTATGTTTTCGGGGTTTCCGTGGATTAAAACTCCGTTTTCGCCCTTAGCGGTAACATTGAAGAAACGGATGTTTCTGATTTTTCCGCTTCTTGTGTTTTCATCGCGGTTAAAGGTTGTTATAACAATGGGTTCAGCCGTTCCCCACCAGTCGGGGCAGAAACGGCGGGTTTCAATAATGATATTTGAATATGTAACATTTTCAACATTTCCGCCGTCGCGAATCTGAATTGAAAGTCCTCTGTTTGATTTGCTTATAACGCAGTTTGAAACAATGATGTTTCTGAAATCGCCAACGCCTTCCGTTCCGATTTTGACAGCCGCGGAAGTTGAAACAAGGGTGCAGCCGTCTATGATAACATTTTCCGTCGGTCCGTATTCCGAATTGCCCTTTGATGTTTTAAGGCAGATGCAGTCGTCCGCGCAGGTGATGTGGCAGCCGAGGATGCGCACGTTGGAGCAGTGGTCCGGGTCGATGCCGTCGGAATTCGCCACGTCCAGATCGTTCAGAATGCGGATGCGGTCGATCAGCACGTCGTCGCAGCCGGCCGGATGCAGCGTCCAGAACGGCGCATCGCGCACGGTGAACTCCCTGCAGGTGATGTGATCGCTTTTTTCCAGATAGATCACGGT
>JAFYFO010000140.1 GCA_017543725.1 Eubacterium sp. | reverse complement strand
CGAAAGCGGTGTTTTTATCGCTGAATATTCAAGTTCCGCAAATAATCAGTCTGTTTCCTGCAATAAAACTTTTGCTCAGATAACCCAGGCGATAAATTCGGGCAAAGCGGTTTTTGCAAAACTTGAAAACAAAACATATTCTCTGTCTTATAACGATGCTTCGCGTGCGATATTTGTTTGCACATATATCTTTACCGAAGGCTCGGAATTATGGATTAACTATCTGCAGATTGAACACGCTTCGGATAACACAGTAACATCAATTAATAATTCTATTCCGATTTAACAGGAGGGAAAATGAAAGATTTTAATATTTTCAGCATTGTTTCGTCGCTTCTCGGCGGAATAATAACATATATGCTCGGCGGCTTTGATATGCTTTTAAAGGCGCTTTTAACCCTGATAATCCTTGATTGCATAACCGGGATTATCAAAGGAATTTATATAAAAACTCTTTCAAGCCAAACAGGCTTTAAAGGAGTGCTTAAAAAGATTCTGATTTTGGTTATCGTTGCGCTTTCCGTTGTTGTTCAGCAGATGATGAACGATACTGTTCCGATAAGGGAAACGGTTATTGTTTTCTTCATCTGCAACGAAGGAATATCAATTCTCGAAAATGCGGCGCAGTTTATTCCCGTACCCGATAAACTAAGGGGAATACTTCTGCAGCTCAGAAAAGAAGGTGATTAATCTGAACTTCAACGAATTTATAAAGAAATACGAAGGAAGTGCAACCGATTACGATAAAACTTCGGGAGTTCAGTGCGTTGACCTTGCAAAACTCTATATCGAAAAAGTTATCGGCGCTTCTCCCGAAGCAATAGGCAACGCCCATGCGTATTATGATTTATTTGATAAAACTTATCTTAAAAAGTTTTTCAAAAAAATCAGATACGAAAAGGGAATAAAACCGAAAAGGGGCGACCTCGTTGTCTGGGGACTGAGATATAACGGAACTTCAAAATACGGTCATATCGCAATCGCAAACGGCAAAGCGGATTCAAAAACGCTTAAAACCTACGACCAAAACTACGGTATCAAGGCAATGCACCTTGTTGAACATTCATACAGCGGAATTTCGGGCTTTCTCAGGCCGATTGACAGAAGCCGCGTTTCAAATCCCCCAAAAGTTGCCTGCGGCGCTTATAAACTGACAAATGTCAGGGGCGTTTATAACGATTTCGGCTCCGCTTCGGGCAGAAAGAAAGTCAAGGATTTAACTCCCGACGGAAAAAAGAACGCAGTTTGCACAAAAAGCAACGCCGAAGCGTTTCTTAAAGCGGGAACAACGGTTTCAATAAGCAAAACAAAAGTTCTTCCCTCGGGCAACCTCTGGGCAAAAATCCCCTCGGGATATATCTGCGTCTGGGAAGAAGACTCAAACAAAACATTTATTAAATAAAGAATAATTATCAAACGCCGCTCGGATTAAAAATAACTCTTGCATTTTTAAACGCTTTAATGTATAATAACTAAGCATTAAAAACGGAGAGTTGTCCGAGCTGGCCGAAGGAGCACGATTGGAAATCGTGTAGTGGGTCAAAGCCTACTCGAGGGTTCGAATCCCTTGCTCTCCGCCAAACAAAAAGCACCCTGAGGGGTGCTTTTTATTATAGTTTTAATTTTATCGGGGATTTGATTTTTGACAATGAGAGGGAATAACTGCCGAAACTGAAAGTTCCCTTAATACTCTGCGGACATTCGATTTTAAAAACAACATTATCTGATTCTTTCTTCCATTTAACTGATATTTTTCCGAAAACACTGTTAAAGGATGCCTCTGCGCTTTGCATACCGCTTGGAATATGCGGCTCAATATTTATCGTTTCTGCGCAGACTTTTATGCCGCAAATCTGTTCCATAAATAATGCGCTGATGTTGCCCCAGAAATGATGATTGTGCGAGGCAAGTCCGTTGTATTCTCCGAAGCCCTCACAAAGCGCTGTATCACCGCTTTGTATCCACTGCATATAGGAAGGGGGAGTGGGGTTTTCAAGAATTTTAATTGCCGTATCTATTTCGCCGTTTTCGCTGAGAAGATGGAACAAAACTCTGCCGCCGAGAACGCCCGTTGCAATATGATAATCGTCCTGCTTTATGATATCAAGCAGCGCTTCAAGGGCTTTGCTTTTTTCGCTTTCATCGGTTATGCCGTAGTAAATTCCCATAGCCTGTGATGTTTGCGAGCCGCCTTCAAAAATGCATTTTTCCTTATCAAAAAGATGCTTTCTGATATTTTGGCGCATATCGCATGCAAAAGAATTGCAAAAATCGGCGTTTTCGCTGTCGCCGACAGAATCAAACATCTGTGAGGCTTTGTTTGCAATATCAAACGCCTCAATGCTGTCCGTCAGTATAAGCGGTGCTTTGCGCGGATTATCGGGTGCGCACCAGTCGCCGAGACCTATTGCGAGAAGTCCGTTTTTGTCTTTTCTTATGTCGAGATATTTAATATATTTAATAATGGCTATTTTGCATATTGCAAATGCGGAAAGGTCGTTTCTTTTTTGCCATATCTGATAGGGGAGTTCTGTTAAAACGCTGTCCCACGCAGGTCCGTTGCCCCATTCAAAGCCCCAGCCCCAGGTCGGAATAATACCCGGCAGCGCGCCGTCCTCTCTTTGTGCTTTGCAAATGCTTTTCAGCCATTGTTTGTAGTTTGCCGCGGCGTCAAAATAAAGCAGCGTATGCGATGAAGAAAGCGCCGCGTCCGCAGTCCAGCCGTTCTTTTCCCTTTGCGGACAGTCAGTCGGGAAATGATGAAAGTTTGAAAGCGTTGAATTAAGCGACATTTTATGAAGCGTATTGAGCGATTCATCGTCGCAGGAAAACTCGCCGATTTGCTTTAAATCAGTGTTGAAAACCAGATAAGTCAGCAAATCCTCCGTTGCCTGTTCTTCTCTGATTCCCTCAACCTTGACATAGCGAAAACCGTGGTAGGTAAAAGAAGGAGCCCATTCATTTTCTCCCTCTTTGCAAATATAGGTGTCGCTCTGGTAATAACTGCTTTTGCTATGATCAAAGGTGGTGCTGTCTATATAAAACGCTCCGTTTTTCAGTATTTCGGCAAATGTCAGTTTAACTGTTTGATTTTTTTCGGCAAAAATATGCAAACGGCAAACGCCCGCCGTATTTATTCCAAAATCATAGATGAAAGCATTGTCCTCTTTAAAAATGCAAATCGGTTTTAATTCTTTCCTGACAGTTATGGGATTTACCGCCGATAAATGCTTTTCTCCGAGCGGCGTTCTTGTTTTTTTCGCATTTTTCCATTTGCGTTCATTTTGGTTTGCGTCATATATTTCGCCGAGGCGCAAATCATCCGAAAGGATATTTGACTCAGCGGCAAGAATGCTTTCATCCGCTTGAATGATTTCTGTTTTGCCGTTTTTATAAGTCAGTTCCAATGCAAAAGCAAGTTTTGGCGAGGAGCGGTTCTCAGCCTTTTCAAAATCCCAGATGAATCCGCCGAAGGCGTTTTGCATTCCGTTTCCGAGAATGAATTCAAAGCGGTTTTCGCTCTTTATAAGTTCGGTAATATCATAATTATCGTAGTATAGAATCTGTTCACTGTTTGTAATATACGGAGCGAGCCTGCCATTTGTTATGTTTGCTCCGTTGAGGTAAAACTTGTAAAAACCGAGTCCGCAAACCGTTATTTCGGCTTTTTTAATATCGCCTGAAAGTTGAACATCCTTCCGAAATATCGGGGCGGGTATGCGCTTTTCAAAAGTGCTGTATTCTTCACCTGCGCAGATGAATTTTTCCGATAATATCATAGTCTTTTCCTCCAAATACATTATTATTGCGCCAATTCTCAGTTTGCACCTATAATTGTAGCATATAATTCCGATAACAGCAAAGAATTATTTCAGGTGTTTTATCAATATGTATG
>JAFYFO010000139.1 GCA_017543725.1 Eubacterium sp. | reverse complement strand
TTTAAAGAAATTAAGGCAGTTTCTTTTTTATATATAACTTGAATTAAATATAAAAATAATATATAATCCTCATTAAGGGGTGATTTAATGAATTATAAAGAAAAATATAATCTCTGGCTTTCTTTTGATGAACAAACAAAGAAAGAACTTGAAAAGATAAATGATGAAAAAGAAATTGAAGACAGATTTTATAAAGACCTTGCTTTCGGAACAGGCGGACTGAGGGGAATTATGGGCGCAGGAACAAACCGTATGAATTCCTACACTGTCGGCAAAGCAACTCTCGGCATTTCCCGATATCTCAAATCAAAATATCAGGGAAGCCTCAGCGTTGCAATTGCCTGCGATTCTCGCCTTAATTCAAAGAGTTTTCAGAAAGACGCCGCAAGAATTTTTGCTTCTCAGGGATTTAAAGTTTTTGCGTATTCGGATATTGTTCCCGTTCCTGTTTTGTCTTTCACAACAAGATATCACGAATGTAACGCAGGCGTTATGATAACCGCTTCCCATAATCCCAAGGAGTATAACGGCTATAAGGTTTATGATGATAAGGGCTGTCAGTTCTGCACTCAAGACGCAAAAAATGCAATTGAATTTATCAATGAAATTGATGATTATAAAAACATATACGAAGGTGTTAAGAGTTTTGATGAATATGTCGGCGAAGGCGCAATAGAACTTATATACACAGAAGAACTCAATAAGTTCATTGCCGCGGTTGAAACGCAGGCTGCATATCAGGAGAAAAACGATTTGAAAATTGTCTACACTCCGCTTCACGGAACGGGGCGTTTTCCTGTTCTTGCAGTGCTCGACGGTATGGATGTAACTCTTCTTGACTCCCAAAAAGAGCCGGACGGCAATTTTCCAACCGTTAAATCTCCGAATCCCGAAGACAGAGCGGCTTTAACCCTTGCCATTGAAAAGGCAAAGGAAATCGGCGCCGATATCGTTCTCGGAACAGACCCCGATTGCGACAGAGTCGGTATTGCAGTTCGTCACGGCGGCGAATATGTTTTGTTCACGGGAAATCAGACGGGAGCGCTTCTTGTTAATTTCATCCTGAGAATGAGAAAAGATGAACTAAACGAAAAATCAACTCTCGTTAAAACAATTGTAACAAGCGAACTCGGCGCAAATATCGGAAGAAAGTTCGGCTTGCAGGTTGAAGAAACCTTAACAGGCTTCAAGTATATCGGCGAAAAAATCAATAAGTATGAAGAAAAGGGCGATAAAGAGTTTGTTATCGGCTATGAAGAGAGTTACGGTTATCTTGTCGGAACTCACGCAAGGGATAAAGACGCCGTTGTTTCTTCAATGCTGATTTGTCAGATGGCTGCATGGTATAAAAATCAGGGCAAAACCCTTGTTGACGGACTTAATGAAATCTATGATGAATACGGATATTATCTTGATTACCTTGATAGTTTTGTTTTGAAAGGCAAGGACGGCGCCGAAAAGATTCAGAGCCTTATGGTTTATTTCAGGGAAACAGGAAAAGCACTGTTTGACGGTATAAAAGAGATTATCGATTATAAAGACGGAATTCTTGATTTGCCCAAAGAAAATGTTTTGAAATACATATTCAGCGACGGCTCCTGGATGGCGGTTCGCCCAAGCGGAACAGAGCCGAAAATCAAGGTTTATTATTCAATCGTTGATGAAAGCCGTGAAAACGCAAAGAGCCGTCTTGAATCAATAAGAGAAAAGATTAAATCAATTATCGAGGGCTAAAAATGAATAAAGTTCAGAATTATGTTGAAAAAATCCTTCAGCCAAAACTTCAGGGCGACGGCGGCTGGGTTGAATTTGTTAAACTCGAAGGCGGAGAATTATCGCTTCTTTTCAGGGGCGAGTGTTCAAAATGTCTTATTCTCAACCGTTGCTGCAGTTGGATTGAAGATGAAATAAAAAAAGACCTTAAAACAAATGTCAAGGTTATCGCAATCCGCAAAAAGCCCTATTTTCAGGATGTTTAAGGAGTAAAAGCAATATGGCACATATAAAAGTTGAAAGGCGCTCAATGCGTCCCGAGGAATGGACCGCAATGCGCTTTGCATGGCTGAAAAGGCATATATACAGCAAAAAATGGGAAATCAAAAATCTTCAGATAAAAGATGCCCGCCAAGTCAGCGAAATGGAGTTTGAATACTATTCAAACGAATACAGACCTCTTAATAAGGGCGATATGTATTTCACTCCGGACGGAACTGCTTTTATCAGAGCGGATGTTGATATTCCGGACGATATGAAGGGAAAGGAACTCTGGCTTTCTCTTAAAACCGCCGCGGAAATCTGCGTTAAGATTAACGGCAAATATATCGGCGGAGTTGACCCAAACAGAGAAAGAATGCTCCTTTCGCCTTATATAAATGAAAACGAAACTCTTCATATTGAAATGATGGGTTATAACCGTTCAAAGCCCGATGATGAAAGAAACCCCGAATCCCTTTCGGTTCGCGGTTGCCGTCAGATATTCGAGGGGGCATATATCTGCACCGTTAATCAGAATGTTCTTGATTTGGTTTATGATTTTGAACTTTTTCTTGATATCGCATCAAGCGAACTATTCCCCGAGGACTACAGAGCGTTTCTCAACAGAAAACTCAATGAATGTATGACTCTGATTGATTTTGAGGGAGAAGAGTTAACGGGTGTTGACGCGGCTAAAAAGTTTATGGAAGATGTTATCTATTCAAACGATAACTATCGCGGCTGCGGCGATGTTGCTCTTATTGCTCATTCCCATCTTGATATCGCATATTATTGGCGAAGAATTCATGCTGTTCAGAAGAATCTAAGAACTGTTCTGATTCAACTCAGGCTTATGGACAGATATCCCGATTTCAAATATACCCACACTCAGCCCTATGTTTATGAAACTCTTGAAAAGCATTATCCCGAAGCTTTTGAAGAACTGAAAGAAAAGGTTAAATCGGGTCAGTTTGAGCCTGTCGGCGCAATGTATGTTGAACCTGATTGCAATATTCCGAGCGCTGAAAGCCTTATCCGTCAGTGCCTCTACGGTCAGCAAACATATAAGAGAATGTTCGGCAAAACCGTTAATAACGCATGGCTTCCCGATGTTTTCGGCAATTCCTGGATAATGCCCCAGATTCTTAAAAAAAGCGGCGTTGATTATTTTGTTTCAAACAAAATGTCAACCTGGAATGATACAAACCGTTTTCCGCATAATAACTTCATCTGGCGCGGAATAGACGGCAGCGAAGTTTTTGCCTGTGTTCCGCCAACTCATTTTATAACATGGAATGAGCCTTCTCAGGTTCAGGCTAACTGGGACGCTTATATTGATAAAGACCTCGGCGGTCAGACTATGAATATGTTTGGTTACGGCGACGGCGGCTCAGGCTGTACGGAAGAAATGATTGAACTGATGCACCGTTTCGGTAAAGTTTCCGTTATGCCGAAATGTGAGCATATGGGCGGCGCTGAGTTCCTTGAGCGCAATTTTGATAACAATAATTCCCTTGATGTCTGGGACGGGGAACTCTATCTTGAAATGCACCGCGGAACTTTCACAACGAAAGCAGAAATGAAAGCCGCAAACCGCCGTCTTGAATTCAAGTTCAGAAACGCTGAAATTATATCGCTGATGCGCGGCGAAGATAACAGGGAAAGAATAACTGCGCTTTATAAGAAGTTCCTTGTTAATCAGTTCCACGATATTCTTCCGGGCTCGCATATTCATCCCGTTTATGAAGACGCAATGGCGGACTATGCCGAAATCGAAAAGGCGCTTGATGAGATAATTGCCGAAAAAGGCGCATATTATCAAAATACGCTGAATATTCCGAGAAATCAGATTCATTTTATCGAAAATAAAAACGGTTCGGATGTCCGTATGGGCAAAAAGGGCTATTGGTCTGTTTTGAATATTGAGCCGATGAGCGCAAAAGCGCTCAGAAACAGCACTTCAAACGATATTTCGTGGTTTGATTTCAATGAAGATAAATTAAATCTTGAAACGCCTTTTTATAAAGTTCAACTAAAAGGCGACGGCTCAATAGCATCGCTCTTTGATAAAGAACTCAGCCGTGAATGGGTTGATGAAAACGGAGAATTCAATAAACTGAATATTTATGACGACAGACCCGGCAACTACGACGCCTGGGATATTCTTCCGAATTATAAAGATGTTTCAATCCCTGTTTACAGCAGTGAAAAGCCCTTTATCAGGAGTGCTGACAGTGAGCATATCGCAATAACATTCACTTTGAAAACGGATAAATCCCTATGGCTCAGAACGCTGAGATTTTTCAGACGGAGCAGGGGAATTGAAGTTGAAAACAATGTTGATTGGAATGAAAACGATAAACTTGCAATGGTTTGCTTTGATTGCAATGTTTTAACGCGCAAAGCCCTTTGCGACACTTCTGCTGGTTATATCGAGCGCGAAACTCATAAAAACACATCCTGGCAGCAGGCTCGTTTTGAAACCTGCCATCATAAATGGTGTTCGCTTGATGAGCAATCGGGCGGCGTTGCGATTATCAATCAGAATAAGTACGGAGTCGGCTTTGATGAAAACTCAATGAGCCTTTCGCTTCTTCGTGCAACGGAGCGCCCGGATGTAACTTCCGACCTCGGTCATCACGATTTCTGTTATATGATTATGCCCCACGAAGCAGGCGCTGTTGAAGCGGGTATAAACGATATCGCGCTTCAGTATAATTCGCCGCTTATCAGAACAAATGAGCAGTGGAAATATCCTGATTTTGCACCGCTCTTTATTCAGGCGGCAAAGCAGAGCGAAAACGGCAAAATGGCTGTTATCCGTCTCAGTGAGCAAAACGGCGGCAGGGGAAGAATAGAACTTCCTTTCAAAGTTAAACTGCTCAATATGCTTGAAGAGGAAATCGGAGAGACAAGCGTTATTGAATATAAACCTTTTGAAATAATAACAATTGGAATATAACAAAAACCTCCGTTTGGAAAATCCAAACGGAGGAGT
>JAFYFO010000138.1 GCA_017543725.1 Eubacterium sp. | reverse complement strand
CGTACTGGATTGAGCCTGATTATGAGATGAATTTTCTCATTTCAAACACCGGAAAACTTCCTGCAATCCGCGGATTTGATTATATGAACGATGATTTCGAGGGAGTTAACAAGCGCGCTGCCGAATGGTGGAAAAAGGGCGGACTTGTTACTATTTGCTGGCACACGGGAAGCGATTTCTGTGGCGAGTGGAACGACGCTATGAATGACAGTTTTGATAACTGGACAAAGGCGCTGACTCAGGGAACGGAAGAAAACCGGCAGTTGATTGAGGGAATGGATAAGGCTACAAAGGCGCTCCTTGAACTTCAGAAACAGGGAGTAACCGTTGTATGGCGCCCCTTCCACGAATTTGACGGCGGCTGGTTCTGGTGGGGCAAAAACGGCTCGCTCTGTTTCAGGGATTTATGGAAATTGATGTATAAAAGATACACCGAATACTGGAAACTTAATAATCTTATCTGGGTTCTCGGCTATTCCCATAACGGCGAAGACGAAAACTGGGACTGCAAAAAATGGTATCCGGGAAATGAATACTGCGATGTTATCGGCGCGGATAGTTCCTCTCCGGGCGCACACGAAATGCTCTGGGCAAAAATCAGCGCTCTTCAGACGGGCAAACCCCTTTGCCTGCACGAATGCGGCGAAAATCCGACTTCCGATGAACTCAAATCCGTTGGCTGGGCTTGGTTTATGACCTGGCACACAAATTATCTGACGGAGGAAAACACCGCCGAAAACCTTAATAAACTGTATAACAGCGATTATGTTATAACTCTTGACGAACTCCCCTCATCAAATTGGAAATGGGCGGGAAACATTTAAAACAAAAATCGGGTGAACGCTTTGTTCACCCGATTTGTTATTTTATTATTTTGTATTTGAGTTTCAATCTGAGAATTCTGCGAACGCTTGAATCAATCCTCGATTTCTTGATTTCGCCCGATTTAACGGCTTTTTTAATTGCTTTAAGACTTATTTTTCCGTAGGGAGTGCAGAGCATATCGTTTCCCGATTTAACCGCCTTAACCGCAATTGCTTCATTGCTTTTATATTTCTTTTTAACGCCTTCCATATCAAGTCCGTCGGTTATAATAACGCCCTGGAATCCCATATCTTTTCTGAGATAATCGTGAACATTTTTTGAAAGCGAGGCGGTGTTTTTCTTATCAAAGCAATAAACAATATTATGGCTTATCATTATCATCGAAGCGCCCGAATCTATTCCTTTCTCAAAAGGTTTTAAATCCCTTGTCTGAAAGGTTTTTTTGCTCCTTTTATCAACAATGAGTTTTGAATGGGTGTCGCCGTTGTTGCCGTAGCCCGGAAAATGTTTGAGCGTTGCAACGCAGTTTTGACTTTTCATTTCCTTAACGGTTATGTTTATGAATTTTGAAACCGATTTTGCATTGGTTGAAAATGAACGGCTGTAAATGAAATTGCTTTTTTTATAGGCAACATCGGCAACAGGAGCAAAATTTGTGTTTAACCCGAGCGAAATCAGAAATTTTGATTTGCTTTTCGCGTCTTTTTCAACGGCGCTCCAGCCGCCGCTTTGATAAACTTTTTTAGGCGATTTATATGGGGATTTCCGAAATTGCTTATATTTTGAAGCGCGGACAACCGTTCCGCCCTCCTCATCAACCGCCATAAGCATATTGATTTTTGAAACCTTCTGGATTCCCTTTATTTTTTTATTGATTTTTTCCTTATTGCTTTTTTCAAAATCCCTTGCGAAAAGAACATAGCCGCCGTATTGCTGCTTTTGCTGAACGCCTTTTGCGTCTTTTGGCATATAAACGAAAAGCATTTGCGCGATTTTTTCATCAAGGGTCATTGATTTTAAAATTTCATCAATTCTCTGCTCGATTCTCTCTTTTTCCGCCTCTTTTGCATATGCCGCGGAAGCGATATAGGAAGCGCCTGACAGTGCGATTATCAAACTGAAAATCAGGCAGGAAATTTTTAATATTTTATTTTTCAAATTTTCTCCTTATTATCTGTCAAGACTGAAAGTCAGAATTAATTTTGAATTATGCGATTTAGCAATTTTTTCGTTTTCAAAATTGCCTTCTTCGGATTCAACGCTGTACTTCTTTCCCTTATATTTCAAGAAAACCGATTTTTCATCATATGAAATAAGTTCGGGAACAAAATCGCTCTTTCTTGAAATAATATTTTCAATTTCGAAATCCCTATCCGATGAAATTTCAATTCTTCCCTCCGAAAGAGCAAAGCAAACAAATCCGCCGTCCGATATGAATTCAACCTCACATTCGTTTTCGCCTGTTTGGCGGAATTTCATATCCTTGCATTTGAATTTTGAATGGTCGCGGTATCTGAAAAACGCTCCCGAGCGGATTCCTCCTCCGCTGAACAGATAGCCGTCAACAACCGGAAGGGTTTCGTAAACGGCAAAGGTTTCTTTGCAAACGGCATTATCAAATTGGTCCTTGATTGAATCGTCAAAAATATGAAAATCGCGTATTCTTAAAACGCCGTTTTCGCTGTATAGATTAATTCTGTAGTTTTTGCAGCAATACCAGGCGGTTTTTTTGTTTTCATCATCATATGCGCTGTGCGCCGTTATTGTGCTTGCAGGGGTTGATGAATATTTTTCCTTAAACCATCTTCCGCTTTCTCCGAGTTGTTCAATTTCAATTTTTCCCTGCTTTTCCAGTTCGCTGAAAAGAGCAAACTGATATTTCAAACCGTCCTTCATCTTCTGCCAGCCGAAACTGTTTTCCTGCCCTGCCTGAGCATAGCAAAAACTAAGACATTCGCCGTTGAAATTCTCTTTTAAGTACCAGTCAACCCATTCGTTGAGACCGCCTCCGATATCGTGGTAAACAGGCTCAAGAGTTATAACTCTTTGGGCTGTTTTCGGGCTTAAATCTTCGTTTGAAGAGCAGTCATACTGATAAACCTGGTCCGAGCCGAGCATTTTGAAAAGCGGAATATTCATCTGGGTTTCTTCGCTTTGCGCGGGAAGAAAAACATTTGCCCTGCTCGGATAATATGCCTGACCGTAGTAGCCGCCCCAAAGGGTGTAGCCGTCCGTTCCGAATTGCTCCTTGCAGTTGCAAAGCGCGTCAAGGGAGTATTTATCATTTATGTATCTTATCGTGTATGTATCGTAAAACCACGCGCCGAAAACTTTTGGATAATCTCCGAAAATCCCTTTAAACTGTTCAAAAACAAGGTCAATCATTTTTTCGCGGACTTCGGTCGGATAAGCCATGGCGTAGCCGCAGTTGCAAAGCCCGCTCCATTCACGGGAACATTTCCATTCAACGCCCGCATCTTCTGCAAGGGGCTTTATAACCTCAAACCAAACTCCGATTTCATAACGCTCCCTGTCAAGCGAGAGCATCAAATCTCTGAAATGCTTCATTTGCAAAGCGTCGTACTGAATAAGGAATGTTGCCTTGAAATTATATTTATCAATCAGTTCAATTTGCCTTTTAACCGTTTCATATGTTTCCAAAGGCGGCTGGGGCTCGGAATCAAATCCCCTGATGAAATTAACAATGTTGATAATTCGGCGATTCTTTTCCATAATTTATCCCTCTAAGTGATTTTTCAAAGCCTCAAAAACTTCTTCCATCTTCATTCCTCTTGAACCTTTAACAAGAACTGCGCTGCCCTTCGGAAGCGTTTTGATAAATTCTTTGATATCATCAATCATTCTTGCCTTATCTTCCTTTGCAAAGGCTTTTGAATTATCGGGCATACCTCTTTTGAAAGCCTCGTAATCGTCGCCGGCGAAATATGCGAAATCAATATTGTTTTTAACGCACATTTTTCCGAGGTTTTCGTGTTCTTTTTCTGAAAATTCGCCGAGTTCAAGCATTTGACCGAGAAGGGCGACGGTTTTATTATTCTTTGAATAAGTTTCAAGCGTTTCAAGCGCAACTCTTGAAGAATCGGGACTTGAATTATAATAGTCCTTAACAAAGATAATTCCGTTTATTTCTTCGGTTTCGCATCTCATTGAAACCTTTTGATAGCCCTCAAGCGCCTTGAACGCCGTTTTCAAATCAATATCGAAATGCTCCGCGCAAAGCATTGCTTCAAGCGCGTTTAAAACATTGTATCTTCCGAGAAGCGGAATAAATCCTTTTGCCTCATCATCTGAATATTTAACCGAAAATTCGGTTTTATCAATATTTGAGTTGATATCAAAAGCAACTATATCGGCGTTTTGGTTTTCAATTCCCGTGAACTGCTTTTTGAAAGCGCCTGTGTCTGCATTTCTCAGAAGAGCGTCGTCGCCGTTTAAAATTAAAAGTCCGTTTTCATTCAAGCCCTCAAGAATTTCAAGTTTTGCTTTAAGAATGTTTTCCTGAGAGCCGAGATTTCCGATATGCGCCTTGCCGACATTGGTTATTATCGCAATATCGGGCTTGGCGATATTGGTCAGCCTGCTGATTTCGCCGAGATGATTCATTCCCATTTCAAGAACTGCGATATCATAACTGTCGTCAAGTTGAAAAACGCTTTTTGGCAAACCTATTTCGTTATTATAGTTTTTATCGGTTGAATAAACCTTGTATTTTGATGATAAAACGGTTTTGGTCATATCCCTTGTTGAAGTTTTGCCGTTGCTTCCGGTTATCGCAACAATTTTGATATCAAGCAAACTTCTGTAGTAAGAAGCAAGGTGGTGCATTGCAAGCAGGGTATCATCAACAAGAAGAACGGGAATATCTGCACTCACTTCTTTTGAACAGATAACCGCCGCCGCGCCGTTTTCCTCGGCGGTTTTAATGAAATTATGGCCGTCGAAATTCTCGCCGACAAGAGCGATAAACAAATCGCCTTTTCGGATTGTTCTTGTGTCGGTGCTGACTCCGCTGATTTCAATATCGCCGCAGTAATCGCTTTTTGCATTTATGTTTTTTATAATATCGGTTAATTTCAAACTTTTCATAGTGCTACCTCGAAATATATTATGATAAAATTATAATATATCATAATAGAAAAATCAACTTATTGTATTAATATTAAAACTATGTTATTATCTTTTTCAAGGTGATATAATGAAAACAATAATTTATGTTATAGTTTCGTTTTTCTCAACGCTTATCGGCTCAATTTCGGGAATGGGCGGCGGAGTTATTATGAAGCCGATTTTTGATATGCTCGGCGAATATTCGCCGTTTCAGATAAGCGTTTTAACCTCGTCAACCGTTTTTGCAATGAGCGCCGTTTCGGTTGCAACGGGCTATAAAAAATTCAGGGAAGAAAAAGATAATAATAAAACCTTTCTTTTTATTGCGGCAGGCTCCCTTGTCGGTGGATATATCGGCAACGCGCTTTTTAATCTTCTTATCGGAAATGTTAAAAATGAAAGCGCTGTTAAAGCGATTCAAAACGGCGTTTTGCTTTTGCTTGTTTGCGCTGTTATTATTTATATGAATAAAAAGGAAAGAAAAAGCCTTGAAGTTAAAAATAATTTTGCAGGCGCACCCGTCGGGCTGATTCTCGGAATAATATCCGCTTTTCTCGGAATAGGGGGTGGACCCATCAATGTTGCGGTTTTGATATTTGTTTTCGGATTTGAGATTAAAACCGCCGTTTTATGCTCGTTGCTCTCTGTTTTTCTTTGCCAGGGCGCAAAACTTCTTTCAACGGGCTCCGCGGTTTTTTCCGCCTTTTCAACAAATATCTGTTTGTTTGTTGTTGCCGCAGGAGTTTTCGGAGCGCTTTGCGGAAGAATGATTAATAAAAAACTAAGCGGCAAAGCGGTTGGCTCGGTTTATACCGCGGTTCAGATTATCGTTATAATAATGTGCGCGCTCAATATCTGCCGCTCATTATTTGCTTGACTTTTTTCAATACAAAAGGTATATTATATATAATTTTATAAACTTTCGGAGGTGCTGAATGTATATCACAATCAACGGTCAACTTGGCAGCGGAAAAAGCGAAATATGCAAATTTTTTAAAAGAGAACACGGATTTGATGTTTTCAGTACCGGAAGGATTCAGCGCGAAAGAGCGAAACAGCAGGGAATTTCAACCCTTGAAATGAATGAAAAATCGGGCAAGGATTATTCTCTTGATTATATAATTGATAATGCAACGGTTGAATTTGCAAAGGAAAACCAGGGGAAGGATGTTATTTTCGATTCAAGGCTTGCGTGGCATTTTGTTCCCGATTCCTTCAAAATTCATCTTCTTGTCAGCCCTGCGGAAGCGGGAAGAAGAGTTTTCTTCAACCGTGTTACCGAAGAGGAAAAATATAAAAATCAGGAAGACGCGGCAAAGCAACTTGTTGAAAGAAGAAGGCTTGAAAGCGAAAGATATCTTAAAGTTTATGATGTTGTTATGAACGATTATTCAAATTATAATCTCGTTCTTGACACAACTTCTCTTTCAATCAAGGAAGTCTGCGATATTCTTTATAATGAATACTGCGAATTCAAAAAAGGAAATTATAAAAATAAAATTCTCGCTTCGCCGAAAAATATCTATCCCGCAAAAAAAGATTCCTCGGATAATAACAGCGATGAAAAAATCAATATCATCTGCTATAACGACGCAATGTTTGCCCTCGGCGCAAACGAGCGCCTGAAAAAAGCAAACAAAGAGGGAAGCAAGATTCTTGAGGTCAGCCTTCTCCCCGATAACAAAGATAAAGTTTCTATAACCCTTGAAGAACTTTATGAATGGGAAAAAGAAAACGGATTTGTTTATAATTATTATCCCGTTAAATAAACTGAAAAGCGGCACGGAAAAATTTTTCCGTGTTGTTTTTTGTTTAATATTCGTTTAAGATTGGCGGATTATTATTTGCTCAACAAAGGGAAACACCTTTGAAAACCAACAAAGGAGCAATTATTATGAAAAAGTCAAAAAGAACAATTAAAAATGTTGTTATGGTGCTGATGATTGTTGCAATCGGAGTCGGCTCATATTTCACAATGGATTTGGCAAAAAGCAGTTCAGTATCTACAACCTCGCAGGCTGAAATGCAAATGCCCTCGGGTGAATTCGGAGGAGGCATAAAAGGAGGCGAAACGCAGAACAGCGATTCAAACAGCGAAAACTTTTCTGCCCAGCCTCCCGAAATGCCCTCGGGCGAAAATTCAGATTCTTCAAATCAGCCGCCCGAACCGCCGAGCGGAGAAAATTTTGATTCCTCAAATCAACCTCCCGAAATGCCGTCGGGCGATAATTCAGATTCTTCAAATCAGCCGCCCGCAATGCCTGATGATGAAATAAATAATTTCACAAATGAAGGACAGAATTCTTCATCAGACAGCAGCGCTCAGAGCAGTTCAGACAGCGCTCAGAGCAGTTCGGACACCTCTAAAAGCAACTCAAAGAGCAGTTCAAAGAGCAGTTCGGATAATTCCCAAAACTCAAACAGTTCGGGAAAAAAGAGCAAAAGTTCTTCCTCTTCCTCAAACAATTTTTCAAGGGGGTCAATGAAGGGCAGGGGCTCATCTTCTTCAAAACTTAAAACAATATATTATTTCCTCTTCGGTTTTGAAAGTTTTCTTATCGCGCTTATTCTGATGTATCTGATTATGTCGCACTTCAACAAAAAGAGTTTTAAAGAAACTTTCAAAAACACGGATAAAATATTGATTTATGCGCTTTCGGCAACAATTGCAGCGTCTGCGCTGACTGTTTCACAAAGTGTTCTTGCAACAAAATTTGCCTCGAAAAATTCGGTAAGTTATTCGCAGAGAAGCGATATGAAACAGCAATCAAATCAAACAAATGTCAGCGCTTCGGGCGCAACTTTGGTTGACGGAAAAGAAGAAACTCTTTCATCATCATATTCATCAAGCAAAAGCGATGAAAGCGCTGTTCTTGTTTCAAACGGCGGAAACGCAAAGATAAGCGGCGCTTCGATTGAAAAATCGGGCGACAGCACAAACACTGAAAACTCGGAGTTCTACGGAGTTAACTCGGGAATTCTTGTTCAGGAAAATTCAAGCGCAACAATTAAAAACGCAAAGATTTCAACAAGCGCAAAGGGAAGCAACGCGGTTTTCTCAACGGGTGAAAACTCAAAAATCTATATATCGGATTCAACGATAACAACAAGCGGCGCTTCCTCGGCAAGAGGACTTGACGCAACCTACGGCGGCTATATTGAAGCAGACAGCGTTAAGATAACAACTCAGGGCAATTCCTGCGCCGCTCTTGCAACGGACAGGGGCGAGGGAACGGTTATTGCAAACAATTCAACTCTTGAAACAAACGGCAAGGGCTCGCCGATAATTTATTCAACAGGCGATATCAGCATTGATAACACAACCGCCGCTGCAAACGGCTCACAGATGGTTGTTATTGAAGGCAAAAACTCGGCAAGCGTCACCAATTCTTCGCTTATTGCCTCGGGCGCGGGCAACAGAAACAATGTTGATAATTCGGGAATTATGATTTATCAGTCGATGAGCGGCGACGCTTCGGAAGGAACGGGAACTTTTTCAGCCGCTTCCTCAAGCCTCAGCATTGATAAAAACAGCGATTATTATAAAACAGCGCAAATGTTTTTCGTAACAAACACCGATGCAGTTATCAATCTTAACGACACAAAACTTTCCTTCGGAAGCGGCGTTCTTCTCAGCGCAAAGGCAACCGATGAATGGGGAAAGCAGGGCTCAAACGGCGCAAATGTTGCCCTTAATGCAAAAAATCAGGAACTCAAAGGAAATATTGAAGTTGATAACATTTCAAGCGCTTCAATCAGTTTAACAAAATCAACATTTGAGGGAACAATAAACGGCGAAAACAGCGCAAAGGAAATAAGCCTGAAACTCGATAAGGATTCAAAAATAACCCTGACGGGCGACAGTTATGTTACCTCGCTTGATAACGCCGATTCAACAAACAGCAATATCAATTTCAACGGCTTTAAACTCTATGTTAACGGCAAAGCGATAAACTAAAAAGTTTTCACGACACCACCAATATATAAAACAACGGGCATCCCTTTTGGGATGCCTGTTGTTATGATTATAAATTACGAGTGACGAATTACGAATAGAGGTTTCTCAGTTTCGCTTCGGTCAATAAATATTTCCCATTGGGGACTGTCCCCAATTGTACGACAAGTGCCTATTATTGAATCGGAATTCCGTTATCGTAAAAAGCCTTTTCCATTCTTCTAACCGAACTGAATAATCTATTTATTCTGAATTCTTCGTTATCTGACCGAATTATATAAAGCATTCTCTTCTTTTTAACAAGTGTTATTCTGTCAAACGGAACAACGATGTTTTTCTTAAAAAGTGAAACCAAACCGCCATACTCTTTTTCAATTGTTTTACTTTGTTCATCAATATAAAAGCAGGTTTGCCATGCTATGAATGCCATAAGTATTCCTGATAAAACAAAAACTGCAATAATGGGGAAATCAATCTTTTCCTCAGGCACTGTATTAATTATTGTTATTACAGCAACTAAAAAGAAGAAAAACGGCAAAGGATATGTGTACCAAGGTATGCAGACTTTGAAATACGGCGAAACATCAATTTTTTTGATTATAACAGATTCGGCGAGAACGAATATAAGCGTAACCGTTGAGCAAATGATATAAAACCATTCAGATGCATCGTTAATGTATAGAATTATCAGAATTATTCCGATAGCCCAAACGCTTATTAATGGTATCAGTTTTCCTTTTCCAAGTGTTAGCACTTCGGCTATACTGAAAGAATTATCAACATTTTTGTGTGAGGCAGTCATCAATATAACAAAGCCGCAAATAAAGGTTATCAGAAATATAATCAGGCTTAAAATTCCTATCCCGTTTCCACGCTCTTTGCCGAAGAAAAAATCATTATGAAAAATGATAATATACGGAACATATGCGCCCAGAGCCAAAGCATTAATTCTGTTAAGTGTTTTCAAAAGTTTCATATCTTTCACCCGAGTACATTTTCTTATTTTGACTATATCACGTTGTTAAACAAATATCAATAGCCATATTTACAGATTTTTTACATCAATGTCCCATTGGGGACTGTCCCCAATTGTACGATAAGTGTCTATTAAATAATTG
>JAFYFO010000137.1 GCA_017543725.1 Eubacterium sp. | reverse complement strand
TGATGAAATCAGGGCAACATATGCGTTCCAGAGATTTGTGTATCTCGTCTGGCAAGCGCTTTCTATTGCCGAGGCGGTCATATTGCCGTAGTCCATATCCGCTCTTGCCGCCGAAAGCGCCGTAACAAAATTATTCCACGGTGTTATCTGATATATCTGCTCTTTATCTTCATATTCACGGCAGCGGTTTATCAGTTCGATAAGCGGCGCTATGTTCATAACATAGGTGGTTTGCGTGTAGGCGTTTCGGTTATGGGAATAGCCGTGCCACAAGATTGTGTCTATTGTATATTTCCAGTAGTAAACCATTCCGATATTTGATTCAAGAGTATGCTCTGTCATTTTCGGAAGAGTTGACACCGAAAGAGTTTTCTTTGCCTCTCTGGGTATTGAAACGGTGAATTCGCCGTTGATATTTGTGTCGCCGTGGCGAGCCGAAACAACGCCTTTGAGTTCGTTATATTCACTGCCCTGGGTTGAAGAAAGAGCCTCGTCAAAAATGAAGGATGAATCATAAATATCCGCGCCGTCAATTGTTCTTCCGAGTCTGTCTGCAGAAGAATAACCAACGGTTAAATTCTTTATGGCGTACTGGCTGTTGAGTTCCGTGCTTGCCGAGAGCATACCCGGATAATTATCTTTTTGGTCTTCAATCGAAACACCGTCAAGACTTCCGAAAATCTTATACTGCCTCGTTCCCGATTTTATTTCTCCAACATTATTTGTCTGGCTTACATCATAAATATTAACTGTGTCAAGATGTCCGTCGTGGTCTTTATCACCCGAATGGAAAACCATTGTTGCTCCGCCCAAGTCAATCGTAAAAGGATTGTACTGAGTTCTGAAAACAACAACATTATTATTTCTGATGAAGTTCAGAGTCCACCTTGGACCTCCGTTGCCCTCGGTTGATTTAATCATAGTTGCGTCGTTTGCGGTGAAACTTCCCCAGGTTCCGTTTGTTATCTTGTCAAATGCGGGGCGAAGAAGGTTTATCGCATTGATGACCGCCCTGACTTTATCTTTATACTCCGCTATTTTGTTTTCAAAACAGCCTGCGGTTAAATTGTTTACAGTTGCAACATAGTTCTGAGCCGCCGCAAGTGCAGAAGCAAGTTCGGCATAGTTGCCGTAGTCCTCCGAGGAATAGTTTTCCGCAAGCGCTATCGCGCTGTTTAAAGAGTTTCCGCCCGCTGTTAAAACCGCAGTGTTTTTATCAATCTTCAATGAATAAGCCGCGGCTTTGATTAAGTTCAATTTCTCCTCGGCGATAAGGGCGTTTTCTTCGCTCATATCAAGTTTGAATTTTGCATTCGGATAATTTTGAACTGCGCCCCAAACTGCGGTTTTTGCCGCTTCGGTTACCGCTTCAATATCGGAAGCAGCATATGATTCAGCGGTAAACATCTCGCTGTTTGCAATTGCAATTTCCGCTTCGTTGATTGCAATTTCAAGGAGGGATGTATCAATTTTATCATAAACGGGAATAAGTTCAACACCGCCGAGCAACTGCGCAATTTCAGCGGCATATTCCCCTGTTGCCGTTTCATCTTCTGCGCTATTATATCCTGTTTGAATCAGATTTGCAAAAATCCTGCAAGCCTCGCCGTATATCGCTTCAAATTCCTGCCAGGATTCTTCTTTATATCCCTCTGCGCCTGCTTCATAAATGCTTTTTTTAGCGCTTATCGCTTTTCTAAGGCTTTCATATCCCTGATTATCCCTTGTTGCAGACGCTGCTCTGAGCGAATTCACCGCATCTTCAATGTCGGAGGATATCCTGCTTAAATTTGAATTATCGGAATAGTCGTAGGCATTAACATCAATTGCCGTTGCCTTATCATATGCGCTGAGAAGATTTTCAAGACCGCCCTGCGTGTAGGTTTTTTCGGCAATGCTGAGATATGATTTTTTGCTGTCGCTGTTTATCAGTTCAAGAAGCGGCTTGATATTGATAATATGAATCTGATTTGAGGGGTGCATATATCTGTAGTCGCTGATTTCGTTGCCCGTAACGGCATACCAACCGACTGTGTAGGACTTTGCATATTCCTCCTGCTCGCCGATGAATTTCAGAGTATTTGCAAATGAAGCCCAGTAGTTAACCGCGCCTGCGCCGAATAAGCCGTCGTCCCTTGAAAGATATAAACGGGTATCGGTTGCGGTTGCGCCCGCTTCGCCTTTGATAAGCGCGGCGTCGTCGCTGTCTCTTAAAGTTGCGGTCCAAATCCAGTTATGTGTTCTGTGGGTTTTGCCGTTTGCGCCGTACCAATATGTTTCAGCGCTTGTTCCGAGTTTGAAATAGGGGCTGTTCGCGCTGTCCCACTCAGAAACGCAGGGATAGAGTTGATAGATATATCTTGTGTTTCCCGTTGTTCGTTTTCCCATTCCTAAAACAGGCATTGCGGGGCTTCCTTCTCCGTCAAGAAGAAGAACGGTATTCTGAGGATACCAGAGTTCAATAACAACATTTTCGGTTTCGTTTGAAAACTTCGCGCCGTCATTTTCCCAGGGGCTTCCCCAATAGAGAATATTTCCGACTCCTTTTTGAGCATAAACGGAATTATCGCCGGTGTCGCCGTCGAAATACGGAGTAACAAACTGCGGAGAATACTCCCATTTGCTAAGCGCTTTTGTTTTTGCTTTCAAATCGCTTGCATATTCGTCAAGGTCAATCTGAGCGCTTCCGAAATCATATGAATCAAGCGCCTTGTTTGCTTCAACATATGATTTATATGCCGCTGTCATATTTTTATAAACAGTTCCGTCCATTTTCTGCTCATATTTTTGAATGGCAAGGCAAAGCCTTTCCCTTGCAGTTTCGGGTTCGGGCTCTTCTTCCTCCTGACCCGAATAGAAAGTTATGTTTCTGTATTCAAGGCCTTTATAGTAGTACTGATTATCATCATCGCCGATTTTTATGGCGTCGATATCCGCCCAGGAGATATTTCCGAGCCTTGCAAGGAAAGTTGAATCCTGCGACTGTGCGATTGTCTGAACTGTATTTCCGCCGTCGTCGGTTATATACGCTTTGAATAAATCGCCCGTGAACTCTGCAACATAGTGATAGTTGACATCTTTAACAAGATGGGTATTGTTTACCGTTATGGAAGTTTCCCACGACTGCTGACCTGCATTATGCCCGTCGTCTTCCCAGGAATAGCAAAGTCCGTTTGCATTCTGGGCAAAATAGCAAAACGCCGCATTTTTCTCGGCAGGATTTCTTTCGCCCTGCTTATAAACATACATTTTCAAAAACGAAAACTCATCGCTTCCCTCGTAGTTTTCCCAGTCGCTTTCCTCCGTTTTAAAGCGGAAGCCGAAATCTATTTTCCATTTTTCACAGCGCGAAATCGGAACAAGATTATCAAGGTAATCATTTTCCGAATCGTAGGCGTCCATATACATATATCCGTCGGGAATATAAACAGAGCCGTCCTCCGAATTTGAAGCGTTTCCGTTTTGAGTGTAAACCCCCGTTGCCCAACTTATGGGCTTTCCCATATTGTTATAGGTCGGCAAATATCCCAGCGATTCATTTGTTTTCGCCTGAGCCTGAGTGAAATCAGAGGACGCAACAACATTCCACTTTGTTGCCGCCTTTGAAACAAAGGGAAGCGAAAACAGCAAAGAAAGAATCATCACTGCCGAAAGAAAAAAGCATATTATTCTTTTACCGAATGTTTTCATATTTTCCACCAAAATTAAGATTTTAAAATATCGTCATTTCTATTATAATTTATAATTTCTTTTTAGTCAACAAAATAAAACAGCGGGTCAAGCCCGCTGTTTGAACTAATAAATTGTGTTTTCGGATAATTTGCTTTCGGCGATTGTTCCGTCTTTAATCGTTCCCTCAATCAAAACGAGAGCTCCGAAGGCGGGAAGTTCAAAATCGCCCGAAATCGGAATCGTCCACGAACCGTCGTAATAAGCGTCTTCAAGAGTTTTTTCATCAAGAATTCTTCCGTAGCCGCAAACGCTTTTCCCTTCAAAATCTTCAGGGTTATTTATTATGTTTGCAACCTGAACTCTTTCAAGCGTGTTGCTCATAGTTTGCATATCAATATCAACATCTTTTTTCCCGAGTTCGCTTTTAACGCTTATTTTCGGATTGATAATCCAGAAGCCGTCAAGCCCTGCTTCATTAACTTCATATGTTCCCTCAACGGTAACAAGCGAGCCGTTTGAAGGCGTTCTAGTGCCTTTATCGAGTTTGATTTCCCACTGCCAGTCGCAGCATTTAGTTTGGTCGTTAT
>JAFYFO010000136.1 GCA_017543725.1 Eubacterium sp. | reverse complement strand
ACCTTTTGTATACAATGTTACTCTTGACACAATGGTCGTCCCTACGGAGTTCGTTACCTAAACAACAATCGTAGGGGCGATTATCAATCGCCCGCTTATCGGCGCATTTCCGCGCCCTAAAATTCGTAATTCGTAATTCGTCACTCGTAATTAAATCAGGAGGGTATTTAAAATGAAAGATTATATTATCTGCATTGGCAGGCAGTATCTCAGCGGCGGCAAGGATATCGGCAAAATGCTTGCTGAGAAACTCGGCATTGATTTTTATGATTCAAAAATGCTCAGGGACAAGGCAAAGGAACTCGGCATTGAAGAGGGAATCTTTGATATGTTTGATGAAAAGCCAACAAAGAGTTTTCTTTTCAATGCGGTTATGGACCCATATTCAATAGACAGCGCAGTTAACGAAGGCAAGGTTATTGAGGCTCAGAGAAGGGTTATTCTCGACGCCGCTTCAAAAGGTCCCTGCGTTATCGTTGGAAGAAGGGCGGATAAGATTATTGAGGAAGACGCAAATGTTATAAGCGTTTTCATCGGCGCCGATATTGAAGACAGAATTGAAAACTATCTTAAAACAGAAAGAGTCAGCGAAAGAGCCGCAAGAAGAGCGGTTGAAAGAAAAGACAGGGAGCGCGCTTCATATTATAACTATTTCGGCGACGGCGCCTGGGGCAGAGCGAATAACTACACAATGTGTTTCTCAACTTCAAAAATGAGCAGGGAAGAAATAGTTGATATGATTTGCCATTATATAGGCAGAGTGAAATGAATCCGAACCGCCTGGAATGCAGTTCTTAAGCGAAATTCGAATTTTTCACTCTTGCATTACACAAGTAAAGCTGCGACCTCAAAATCCAAATTTCATCTTAATCCCAAGCATTTCAGGTGCGAATCAGCCATTTTAAACCGTGTTCGGATTCGTTTCGCTCTGCCTAAACAACAGATAGCAATTTTAACAAGGATTATTTTTGACATTTGTTTAAAACAAACAATGATAAGTGTTTAAGCACGGGATTTCCCGTGCTTTTTTATTCTGTTTAAGGCGAAAAACTATTATCATTAATGCCTGCGGCAATAGTTGCAAAAACAGCGGACAGAGAATCAGATTCTCTCTTCAACACCGGTCACACTGCCTCAACAACTATCGTAGGGGCGATTCACGAATCGCCCGCTTATCAATGTCCCCATCCCGTTTTTCTCCGCTATACAATAATGTATTATTGTATTAAATCATTTTTAAACAGTGATATTTTAAAATTTTATCGTGATTTTTATATTGCTTATTCCTTTGAGAATCGTTGACAAAAAAGTGAATTAACATTTATAATTAATATTGAATAAATTTGCATTTTTTTCATAAAAAATGAAAGGATAAGTGATTTAATGAGAAAATTAACTAAAAGATTATTTGCAACAGTGCTGTCTTTGATTATGGCAATGCCGGTAATTCTGGCAATGCCGTTTTCGGCAAGCGCGGAAAATGATGACGCTTCCTATTTCAGCGAGCATCTTGTTGCGCAATATTTCACTGATTCGAATTTAACCGAGGATAAAGTCGGAAACAGCGATTTAACCGCTGTCGGCAGCGGCTTTACATGGACGAGCGACAGTGGATACGATTGTGTTAAATTTCCGGGTGGAAACAAAGGCGCAAACACAAACTATTACAGAGCAAACGTTTCTTCGATGCTTTCGGGCGTTGATTTTTCAAAGGGTATGACTTTCAGTTTCACCGCTAAAAGAGGCGGAAACAACTATCAGAGATACTTTGAACTCTCAACAAGCAGCGGTTATAATAACGGAGATGCTTCATATTACCTTTATTTCTCGTGTAATCAGAACTGTAAGATTAACAAGCCCAATGGAACTTCAAAGAACGAAACGGGAACGCCCTCTATTTCGGATGACGGAGGCTGGCATAAATGGACTGTTGTTGTTAATAAGAGCAGAATATTTATGTACCGAGACGGCGTTTTCTGGAGCCAGATTCAGGACACGGGTAGAATAATTGACGATTGGTTTAATCAAGTTAAGAGCGGTAATCTTCTTTTAGGCGCTTCTTCCTTCACCGGAGACGAACTGTTCAGCGGATATATGCGCGACTTCAGGGTTTATAATGTTGGCTTAACCTCCCTTCAGATAAGAGAACTTGTCGATTCAAAACCCACCAATCATAACAGTATTAATGTTAAATATGAAACCGCGGTTAACTTCCACGGAACCGAGGGAAGCGATTATGCGATTTCAAACAGTAACTGGTATTATTCTCCGCAGAAAACAAGCTACGGCTTAACAAGATATTCAACTGAACATATAATAAGGACAGACGACGGTTTGCAGTATTTCCGTATGTGGGATAAAAAAGACCGTTTATACTATGAAGATAATTCAAGCAGAACCCAGGGAATATTCCAGCAGGATATGGACTTCCGTTTTGATGTTACAATGGGTTCAAGAACCGATTCGGCTTCTTCATATCTTATTGCTGTTATGGACAGAAACGGCGGCATTCCGATTCAGCTTCTCAAAAACGGTAATGTCAGCATCAACGGAAACGAAATAACGGGAACGAATGCCGTTTATTCGGGAAATAATGAGAAATATCATAATAACTATACTTTCAGTTTTGATTACAGTGAGCAGATGCTTCATTTTTCCTGCTACGGCGAATATACCGATTCAAGCCATAATTTAACAATTGAAAAGAACTACAAGGTAACCGATTACGGATTAAATCTTAACCCGGGCGACCTCGCAGGAATTAATATTCTTAACGGAAGCGGCAACGGTCATGCTCGTTTTGGCGGTATCTTCTTCTATGTTCCTTATACACCCTATATTCCGGGTTCACTTGCAGAACTTAAAGAAACCGTTGCGCTCTATGAAAGCAAAATGTCTCAGGATAAGATTTATACCAATATGAGCGCGGCGTATGAGGCATATGTTGTTGCAAACAGATATATCGACGCTGCCGATTACGGCGACAGAACAATAAACGAAAGCCTCTACAGAACGGCAACCGATAATCTTTTAACAGCAATAAGAAATATGGAAGAATGGTCCCCATTTTCTCCAACCGCTCACGGAACCTTCTCAGGCGATAATAACTATGTTTCCGAATCCGATTATTTGCAGACATATAAAAATCTTGTTTACAGTTCAAGCGTTAGTAATAATCAGGAAAGCGCAACTATATGGATGGATGAAATGTCTATTTATGACAACTCGGAAAAATGCAATCCTCGTTTATATCATCCTGTTGCGGTTATGATGTATGACGGAGTAAACACCCCCGCTATACCGGTTATGTCATATTTCAGACATTGGTGT
>JAFYFO010000135.1 GCA_017543725.1 Eubacterium sp. | reverse complement strand
TACGCCGGATGATATCCGCAGTAAGGGCGGGGCGCTGTTCTGTGAACGGCGCTATGATACCGTGTTCACTTTTCACAACGGCGCGGATTCCTACTATTCTGTGCGCGGATTCAGAGGATATATTCTTATTTGAGTACGGACTCAATAGTAAAATCGCTGCGGTTTCATAGACTGTAGAATTGACTGCTTCCGGTTTGCCGAAGGCAAATGAAAAACTGATAAAAACAAAGCAATTTGTTTTATGAAATAATCAATTAATCAAAAATTAGGTCCAAGGCGGTGGAAAAGATGATTAAAGATTATATTTTACAAAACTGGGCGCTGGTTATGGTTTTATCAGCGTTTGCAATGCTGCTCAAAATAACGCATTATTTTGAAAAGAGAACTGTCAGAAGAATGTATAATCTGATTATTTCGGTTTTTTTGCTTTCGATTATAGTGTTTTTTGAGTTCTATTTTTCAAAAATCGGAATACTTAATAATGTCAGAACGGTTTTAATGGCGATTCGCTACAGTGCAACGCCGCTGATTATTGCAATGATTCTCTTTACTTTGGGAAAGAGGGAATCGTGGAAAGTTTTTATTCCGGCATTAATAACCGCCGTGATTAATTTAATTTCGATATTCAACGGAATTGTTTTCAGCCTTGATGAAAGCGGAACTCTGCACAGGGGCGCGCTCGGATATCTGCCGTATATTGCAGTCGGATACTATAGCATTATTCTTGTTATCAATCTCATTAAGCAAAGCAACAAACAATCCGTTGAAATCATTCCGATAGCGTATTTGTCGCTTTCGTTCGTTTCGGGATTGATTTTGCCCTTTATTCTCGGCAAGGATTATTCCCAGATATTCTGCACAACAATGGCGGTTGCGCTCTTCGTTTATTTCGACTTTTTGATTTTTCAGGCAACAAGAAAGGATTCTCTGACGGGAGTTCTTAACCGCCAGGCGTTCAACGCCGCAATTGAAGAAGATTCAAAAGATATCAGCGCCATTGTTGCCGTTGATATGAACGGATTGAAAGCGATAAATGATTATCAGGGTCACGCCGCGGGCGACGAAGCGCTTGAAACGCTTGCTCTTTGCTTTATGCGCTCAACCAAAAGAAGACAGTTGGTTTACAGAACGGGCGGCGATGAATTTGTTATTATCTGCACGAAAGTCGGTGAAAGCGAAGTTAAACATCTTGTTGAAAGAATTCAAAGGAATGTTGCTTCAACAAAATACACCTGTGCAATCGGATACAGTTATGCTCCCGCAGGGAAAAAGGATATAAACGAAATGCTAAGGGAATCCGATGAAATTATGTACGCAAACAAAGCAAAATTCTATGAAACTCAGGGCAAGAAATATCGTTAATGATTAAACCGTAAGGGGAATTGAAATGAAACTAACTTTAAAGAAAAAGGCGGCTTTGCTGATAGTCGGCATTGCAGTTCTGGTAAGTTTTTTGGCAATTGTTATCGTTGACGGCGGCTTTTACCGGGTTATAACCAAACAATATGAGCAGCGCGCTATTGATATTGCCAACCTGACCGCTGAAGAAGTAAACGCTGATGAACTTGAAATTCTTAAAGATGCCGTTCTTGATATTTATAACAAAACGGATAACAAGGTTTTAAGCGATAAATGGGGAACGCCCGAATTCGAAAGATATGTTTCAAATTATAATTCAATCTATGATATGAAAGAGTATAAAGATATTCTTTCCGAACTGCACGGTATGCAGGATGTTCTGAATGTTGATTGCCTTTATATTGTTTGGGTTGATGTTGAAACCGGAACTTATATTTATATTGTTGACGCAGCAGATGAAGGCGCTTGCCCCGTTGGCTGTATAGACCCTCTTTTCACCGAAGATGAAGAGGAACGCAAAAATCCGTATAACGGCATGGCGCCGAATATCAGCAACTCGGAAGAATACGGTCGGCTGATGTCAACGGGTATGCCGATTCGCAACAGCAAGGGCGAATTTGTTGCTCTTTCGACTGTTGATATTTCAATGAACGAGATTATAGAACTTCAAAACCATGTTATGATTTATATCGGGTTTGCATTCCTCGGAGTTATAATTCTCATCTGCCTTATCGGCGTTTATCTTGTTAACCGAATTATCGTTAAACCGATAAACAAACTTTCAGACGCCGCTTCAGGATATACCCACAACAGCAATGTTTTCGAAAATCTGAATATGTCGAGAAGCGATGAAATCGGAACGCTTGCTGATTCCATGGCAAATATGGAAAAAGATATAAACAGTTATATCAGCAATCTTGAAAAAACAACCAATGATTTGATTGAGGCGCGTGAACACGCTGAGGAGATGTATATTGCCGCAAATATCGACGCTCTGACGAAAGTTCGAAACAAGAGGGCGTTTGATATTGAACTTGAAAGGCTCAACAACAGCAAGGAGCCGTACGGCTTTATTATGGTTGATATGAACGACCTCAAAGCGGTTAACGACACCTACGGCCACGCAAAGGGAGATTCAAGCATTAAAACCGTTTGCAAGATAACCTGCAGTGTTTTCAAACATTCTCCGGTTTACCGAATCGGAGGCGATGAATTTGCCGTTATACTTGAAGACACTGATTTAAAGCATCGCGCACAATTGATTGAAGAACTTAAAGAAAGATTCAAATCAAGCGCTTGCGATGAAACAGTTGAGCCGTGGAAGCGTGTTTCTGCCGCTGTTGGCTGCGCGGTTTACGATAGCGAAAAAGATGAAAATTCAAAGAAAGTTCTTTCCCGTGCAGACGCTGAGATGTATGAAGATAAGCACAACTTGAAGAAAAGGTCTTAAAAGATAATTAGCAACAATAAAAGCGAGAGTTTAAAATATATTATTTAGTTTATAATAAAATATAAGAGGAAATAAGAATGGAAACGAATAAATATGATGTTATAATTATCGGAGCAGGTCCCGGCGGAATCTTTTCGGCATATGAACTTGAAAAGAAGAGCAAAAACCTGAAAATAGCCGTTTTTGAAGCGGGAAATCCGCTTTCAAAAAGAAAGTGCCCGATTGACGGCGTTAAAATCAAATCCTGCATTCAGTGCAAAACCTGCGCTATTATGAGCGGATTCGGCGGCGCAGGCGCTTTTTCCGACGGAAAATATAATATAACAAACGATTTCGGCGGAACGCTTTATGAATACATAGGCAAGAAGCAGGCGATTGAACTTATGCAGTATGTTGATTCAATCAATCTCAGCCACGGCGGAGAAAACTGCAGACTCTATTCAACTGCAGGCTCAAAGTTCAAGAAACTCTGTATGCAAAATCAACTTCATCTTCTTGAGGCTTCCGTTCGCCATCTCGGAACGGATATCAACTATGTTGTTCTTGAAAATTTATATAACGAACTCAAAGATGAGGTTGATTTCTTCTTCAACACCCATATTGATTATGTTGAAAAACTCGACGGCGGATATAAGGCTATCTGCGAAAAGGGCGAATTCACCTGCAGAGAATGTATTATTTCCGTTGGCCGTTCGGGAAGCAAATGGATGGAAGGCGTTTGCGAAGACCTTAATATCAAAACTCATTCAAACCGTGTTGATTTGGGCGTTCGCGTTGAACTTCCGGCTGTTATTTTCAGCCATTTAACCGATGAACTCTATGAGAGCAAAATTGTTTACACAACGAAAAACTATGAAGATAAGGTCAGAACTTTCTGTATGAACCCGAAAGGAAGCGTTGTTAACGAAAACACCAACGGCATTATAACCGTTAACGGCCACAGTTATGAAGACCCCGCCCTTCAAACGGATAACACAAATTTTGCGCTCCTGCTTTCAAAGCATTTCTCAGAGCCGTTTAAAGACAGCAACGGCTACGGCGAAAGCATTGCAAAACTTTCAAATATGCTTGGCGGCGGAGTTATTGTTCAGCGTTTCGGAGACCTTGTCAAGGGAAGAAGAAGCACTCCTGCAAGAATTGAAGAAGGCGCTGTTGAGCCGACTCTTGCGGCAACTCCGGGCGATTTATCCCTCGTTCTTCCAAAGAGAATTCTCGATGGAATTATGGAAATGATTTACGCCCTTGATAAGATTGCTCCCGGAACCGCAAACCCCGATACTCTTCTTTACGGCGTTGAAGTTAAATTCTATAATATGGAAGTTGAACTTGACGAAAACCTGGAAACAAACAATAAAGGACTTTATGTTATCGGCGACGGCTCGGGCGTTACCCATTCGCTTTCCCACGCGTCGGCAAGCGGAATCTATGTTGCAAGAAAGATTGCAGAGAAGTATACTAATTGACCGGGCAAAGCGAGAAACCGAATAGTCATTCGGTCAGGAGATTATAATATATGAAACTTAAAGAAGGAATTGTTCTCGGCAGCATAGACGGCAAGGATTTTGCCATTGCAACCGGCTCTTTAACAAAGAAATTCAGCGGTTTTATAAACAACAACGAAACGGCGAATTTCATATTTGAACTTCTTAAAACCGAACAGAGTGAAAACAGCATTGTTGATGCGGTTTTTGAAAAATACGATGCGCCGAAAGAAGTTATCAGAGCAGATGTTAAAGAACTTCTTGAAAAACTTGATAAACTGGGAATACTGGAGTAGATATGCCGCTTAAAACAAACGAAACCGAATATCTCCTGCACCTTGTTGTTTGCGCTCTCAAAGGAGAAAGGGCACAAAACATTGAGGGCGTTGATTTTTGCGCCCTTTTTGAAATTGCAAAAGAGCAGGAGATTTTCAATCTGATAAACGATGTTGTTCAGTCCTCGGATTTCGTTGATGACAAAGCGAAAGCGCTCTTTAAAAACCAGACTATGAGCGAAAAAAGCAAGATGATTGCTCTTGGCGCTCAGAGAAAAATTATATGTGAAAAATTCACCGAAAACAAAATCGCTTTTATGCCGCTCAAGGGCTTGATTTTCAAGGATTATTATCCAAAGGAATCAATGCGACAGATGAGCGATAACGATATTCTTATAGATGAAACAAAAAGGGAAGAAGCCGCAGAGATAATGAAAGGGCTCGGCTACAAGCCTTTTGACACAACGCAAAACAGCGACGATTTTTTTAAAGATCCCTTTTACACCTTTGAACTTCACAGAAGTCTTTTTGATGATGAATCGGAGTTTTCGCCGCGTTTCGGCGATGTCTGGCAAAACGCCGAGCGTGATAAAGAGAACGAGTTTCTTTATCATATGAATAAAAACGATGTTTATATATACAGCGTTTGCCATATGTTTAAGCACTATATAAAATGCTGCTGCGGGATAAGATTTCTCGTTGATAATTATTTTTTCCTTTTAAAAGAAGAAAAGAATCTCGACTGGGAATATATTTACTCTCAACTTGAAAAGAATTCGCTTCTTGAATACGAAAAGCAAACGAGAAATCTTGTTTTTAAAGTTTTTGAAAACAGGGAACTTTCCCCCGAAGAAAAGAGCCTTTTGAAGAACTATACCGATTTTGGAATCTACGGAAGCGGCGAGGGAAAAATTCTTCAAACATATCTGAGCGTTTCGCAGGGCAATTCAGAATCGGGGGCGCAATTCAAATATATTCTGCGCCGCCTTTTTCCAAGCAAAAAAGATATGCTTTTCAATTATCCGTTTCTTGAAAAAAAGCCCTGGCTTACGCCGTTTATGCTTGTTCACCGCATTTTCAAAGGGCTGTTTAATATCAGGAAAACAAGAGCCGAGTTGGAATCGGTTAAACAAATAAAAAAGAAAAACTGAGGAAAAACTATTGTCTGTTAAAAAAGAAAACATAAGAAATTTTTCAATAATCGCCCATATCGACCACGGAAAATCAACTCTTGCAGACCGCCTTCTTGAACTGACAAGTTCTGTTTCAGAGCGCGATATGCAAGAGCAGATACTTGACGATATGGACCTTGAAAGAGAGAGAGGAATAACGATTAAGGCGCACGCCGTTAAACTCAATTATAAAGCGAAAGACGGCGAGGATTATGTTTTTAATCTGATTGACACTCCCGGTCATGTTGACTTCAACTATGAAGTTTCGCGCTCTCTTGCGGCCTGCGAGGGCGCGATTCTGATAATCGACGCTTCCCAGGGAGTTGAGGCACAAACCCTTGCAAACACTTATCTTGCGCTCGACCATAATCTTGAAATTCTTCCCGTTATAAATAAAATCGACCTTCCTGCGGCAGACCCCGAAAGAGTTGCCGCCGAGGTTGAAGAAGTTATCGGAATACCCTGCCTTGATGCGCCGAGAATCAGCGCCAAAACAGGGGAAAATGTTGAAGAAGTTCTTGAATATATAGTAAATGAAATCAATCCGCCCGAGGGCGACGACAGCAAACCGCTCAAAGCGCTTATTTTTGATTCGGTTTATGATTCGTACAGGGGCGTTATCGTTTATGTCCGAATAAAAGAAGGCAAAATCAAAGCGGGCGACACAATGAGAATTATGTCAACAGGCGCTCAGTTCAATGTTGTTGAAGTCGGATATATGCGCGCAACTTCAATGGAAAAAGCAAACGAACTGACCGCGGGTGAGGTTGGATATATAACCGCCTCAATCAAAACTGTTGGCGACGCCCATGTCGGCGACACGATAACAACCGCTCAGAATCCTGCCGCAGAGCCGCTTCCGGGCTACCGCAAGGTTAATCCAATGGTTTTCTGCGGTATTTATCCTGCGGACGGCGCGGATTATGAAGCGCTCAGGGACGCGCTTGAAAAACTCCAACTCAACGACGCTTCTCTTTCCTACGAGCCCGAAACATCCGGCGCGCTGGGATTTGGTTTCCGCTGCGGATTCCTCGGACTTCTTCATCTTGAAATCATTCAGGAGAGGCTCGACAGGGAATATAACCTTGATTTGATTGCAACCGTTCCGAGCGTTGTTTATAAAATTCATTTAACCGACGGCTCAATGGTTGAAATAGATAATCCGACCAATTATCCCGACCCTGCATATATTGATTACTGCGAAGAGCCTTTTGCAGACGCCCATATTTATGTTCCGAGCGAATTTGTCGGAACGGTTATGGATATGTGCCAGGAAAAGAGGGGCGTTTTCAAAACGATGAATTATATAACTCCCGAAAGAGTTGATATCCACTATGAACTTCCGCTCAACGAGATAATCTATGATTTCTTCGACGCTCTTAAATCAAGAACAAGGGGCTATGCTTCTTTCGATTATGAACTCAAGGACTACAGAAGAAGCGAACTTGTTAAGGTTGATGTTATGCTCAACGGCGATGTTATCGACGCGCTTTCCTTTATTATCCACAGGGAAAAGGCGTATTCAAGAGCAAGAAAAATTGCCGAACAACTCAAAAAGCATATTCCGCGCCACCTTTTTGAAATTCCAATTCAGGTTGCAATCGGCGGCAAGGTTATTGCAAGAGAAACCGTTAAGGCGCTAAGAAAAGATGTTCTTGCAAAGTGCTACGGCGGCGATGTAACAAGAAAGAAAAAACTTCTTGAAAAACAGAAAGAGGGCAAAAAGAGAATGAGGCAGTTCGGCTCCGTTGAAGTTCCTCAGGAAGCCTTCCTCGCAGTTCTCAAACTATCCTCGGACGACGATGATTAAATATTTTTGAGTTTTGTAAAACAACGCCTTCCCCAATATAATCTATCAAACCTATCAAGGCTTCCCCTCGGGGGGAAGCTGTCAGCGTAGGCTGACTGATGAGGGGAATTAAAACGGGGGAAGGTGGATTGCCGAAGGCAAGACGGATGAGGTGTAAATGTGAACAAAACAAACAATCCGAAATTAAAGCCTTATGCGCAGAAATTACGCAGAGAAATGACAAAAGAAGAACGGCATTTGTGGTATGACTTTCTCAAAGGGTTACCCGTTACCTTTAACCGTCAAAAGGTTATCGAAAACTATATCGCCGATTTTTATTGTGCCTCGTCAAAACTGATTATTGAACTTGACGGCTCGCAACATTTTCAAAAAGATGGCATTCACACAGACGAGCAAAGAGATGCATATTTCAATGAATTAGGAATAAGGACTTTAAGATATTCGAATGACGATATAAATAATAGTTTTGATGCGGTTTGTGAGGATATTTTAAATAATATGAAATAAGGCTTCCCCTTGAGGGGAAGCTGTCACGAAGTGACTGATGAGGTGGACATAACATTAGAATAAGCAGCAACTTTTACGAAACATTGTTTCTACACCTCATCCGCCTCGTGCCTTGGCACCTTCCCCTCGAGGGGAAGGCTTAATTTTTTTGATATACCAACAGATATCTGTCAGAACTCATAAACGAGTAGTAATAATAAAAACCTGTCTTCACTTTTCAGTGAAAGACAGGCTTTTTATTTTGGTTATTCTGCTTCAACGGTGTCAAAGGAGCCTGATTGCTTTATCTCTGAGCCGTCTTTGAATTTTGTTTTATAGATTATTTTGTTTGAGCCGATTGCGTTGCAGGTGCAAATTCCGTTTTCATCAACAGAAACGGTTTCGGGATTCTTTGATTTGAAAGTGAAGGAGTATTCATTCTTTTCAAAATGCGAATTTTCAGTGTTGATATACCTTTTTTCGATAATGGTTTTAAGATCGGCTTTATCGCCGGGGCTTATGAAGAATTCATAGAAAATTCCGTCGTTATCCATCATCATATTCGAATTGAAAACTTCGCTGTCTTTCGCCCTTTTAACCGTCAGTCTGAATTCGCCGATTTTTTCTTTGTTTTCAAAAACCGAAATATTTGCGCTTCCTGTTTTTTTGGTATAAATGATAACTGATTTAGCGCTTGTTTGAGTTGGCTCGTTTTCAATGCTGTCTGTTAAATCGGGGTTATCGCTCTCAACGGTGTAGCGCGATTTCGAATCGTAGTTTTTGATGATGCTTCCTATATCAATAAAGCCGTTTTCAAGGAATTTCGAGTTCATATGCTCATTGAAGGAAAGTTTTATATCCTTGTATTCATCCTTGATTGATGCGCTGAAATCCCCGACAACAACGGTGAAAGAGCCGATTAATTCATCGGTTTTATCAAGATATGCCTTAACCTTTGTTTTTCCTTTTTTAAGCCCCGTTAGGTTATAATAGCATTTTTCTCCGTCGAAAAGAACCTGCTGAATGTTGATTTTCTTTTTATCGTATTTCAGGTTGTATTCTTTGAGTTCATAGGGATTTATCAACATAATTTCCTGAGTTTCTCCCTTATTTATCTCAACATCCTGCATTTCAACTTCCTTAAGGGGAAAAACCGTTATCTGAAATTCCTTGATTATTTCTTTCTTGCCCGAATTATCTTTATAAACCGTTATAATCGGCTTTTCATATTCGGGGGTTGCCTTGTCTGAATCAACCGAAAGCCAGTAGGCGTTTCCCTCGTTGTTTGAATCAACCTTGATGTATTTCTTTTCGTTTGCAGAAACCGAACACTGATATTCCTCCTCTTCGGGCTTATCAAAAGTCAGATTGATATTTGTGTATATCTGCATTGTTTTCTGCTGTGCGCTTGCTTTGAAATTGCTTTTTTCTGTGTTTTCCTTTGCGCAGGATGCAAGCAAAAAGATGTTAAAAATCAGAGCAAATGCAAAGAGCGGCGCAAAATATTTTTTAGTTTTTTTCATACTGTCACCTGTATTTCCTGTGTTAAAGCGCTTTGGTGATAGTGTTTTTATGCCAGACTTGTGTAGTTTCCGAGGAAGTTTTCTTCCCAGTTTTTCTCAAGTTTTTCGCGCCAGTTGAGAGCGGCGTTTTTCAGTTCTTCCGTCAGTTGCGGCAGTTCATCGGCAAGATTGTTTTTCTCGCTCGGGTCGTTTTCAAGGTCTGCAAGAAAAACTTCCGCCCTCGGCTCTTCGCCCTCCTCAAGTTGACCGTTTAAAACAAGTTTATATCTGCCCTTTCTGACAGCCGTCTGACCTTCCATTTCCCAGAAGATATATTCGTGCTGCGCTTCCCCTGTTTTAAAGAGCATCGGAACCAAACTCATTCCGTCGATATCGTATTTATCGCAGTTTCCTCCGCAGATTTCAAGCATTGTCGGGAAAATATCGGTTGCGATATGAGGAGCGTCAACAACCCTGCTTTCAATATGTCCCTTCCAACTCATAATAGCGGGAATTCTTATTCCGCCCTCGAAAAGACTGAATTTATGACCGCTGAAAACTCCGGTGCTTCCGCCGTAGTATAAATCCTCAGTGCCGTCAAGCCAGTTTCTTGATTCCCTTGAAGGGCCGTTATCGCTCTGGAAATAAATAATTGTGTTTTCAAGCAGATTTTGCCTTTCGAGTTCGGCAACTATGTCGCCGACTCCGTCATCAACCGCGCTTATCATAGCAGCCATAAGTTGGCGGTCTTTCGGAAGATGCTCAAAGCGTTTCAGATATTTTTCGGGCGCGTGCATCGGATAGTGGGGAGCGTTGTATGCAACATAGAGGAAGAAAGGCTCGTCGCTGTGGCGCTGAATAAAATCAATGCTCTTGTTCGTTATGCGCTCGGTCATATATTCGCCGTTATCATATATTTCTTCTTCATTTTCCCAGAGGTCGTGGGTCGGATTTGTGTTTCCGTCAGCCATACCCCAATAGAATATATGTGAATAGTAGTCAACGCAGCCTGCAAGAAATCCCGAAAATTCATCAAAGCCGTTTGAATTGGGACGGCATTCGTTTTTCAATCCGAGATGCCATTTGCCTGATAGTCCTGTTTTATACCCCAACTCTTTGAGTGCTGTTGCAATGGTCGGAACGGCGGGAGTTAAGCCGCTTGCCTTTCTGTTGCCTGCAAGAATTGCCCTGACGCCTGCGTTTCCGGGATATCTTCCCGTTAAGAGCGCCGCTCTTGAAGGCGAGCAGACGGGCGAGGCTGAATACATTGAGGTGAAGCGTATTCCGCCCTTTGCAAGTGCGTCGAGATGGGGTGTTCTGAAATCATCAGCGCCCATACAACTCAAATCGCCGTAGCCCTGGTCATCCGTCATAATGATTATAACATTCGGTTTTTTCATTTCACATCCTCCTGCGATTAATTAATCAAAATTCCCCAATGTTTATTATATCAAATCAGATTTATAATGCAATAGATTAAATCAAATGTTAGTTATAAAAAATCACCCCGGCATCGTCAGCCGAGGCGATTTTGGTTTATTCCATTATGCCGTTTTCTTTAAGCATTTTGATGAAGTTTTCAACATCTTTTCTTGCTCTTTCTTCATCAACATCATATTCTTCAAGTATTTTTTCAACCGCTTCATCAATTGTTATATCCTTTTGAAAGCAGTCCCAATAGAAAGCCGCCGATTCGTTGAGCGTTATCATGGCGTTGAATTCCATTGCTGTTTTTCCAACGGGAACAACGATGAATGAACCTGCGATTTCTCTTTTAGCAAAACCGTCTTTGATTTTCATATATAATAATTCCTTTCTGTTTTCACTTTTTAATTGATTCAACAAATAAGCCGCGCTTATTTGTTGAATCTGTAGCCTCTGCCCCAAACTGTGTTAACTCCGTTAAAATTCTTATCCGCCGCGAAAAGTTTATCCCTGACTCTGTTGACATGAACGGTGACGGTTGAGGTTTCGCCCATTGAATCATACTGCCAGATTTTTTCAAAAAGTTCATCCTTGCTGAAAATCTTATCGGGCTCTTCGGCAAGGCAGGCAAGAAGGTCGAATTCCTTATTAGTCATCGTTATTTCGGTTGAATCAATGAAAACCCTTCTTGAATTCTTATCAATTTTAAGCGAGCCGATTTCAATGGTGTCGCTGTGTTTTGCCGTTGAATTTGTTAATCTTTCATATCTTTTTATATGAGCGATAACCCTTGCGGTCAGTTCGGACGGGCTGAACGGTTTAACGATATAATCGTCCGCTCCAAGACCGAGCCCCTTGATTTTATCAATATCGTCTTTTTTTGCGCTGACAAAAAGAATGGGAATATTGCTGTTTTCGCGAACTTTTTTGCAGATTTCAAGTCCGTTTACTTTCGGAAGCATAATATCAAGTAGGATTAAATCAAAGTTTTCTTTCAGCGCAAGTTCAAGCCCTTCGCCGCCGTCCTGCGCGGTTTTAACCGTGAAGCCGTTTGCCTCGAGATAATCTTTTTCAAGTTGAAGGATGCTTTCATCATCTTCAATAATCAAAACTTTTTTATTCATAATTATTTTTGCCGATGCCTTTCGTATTATTACTTGATTATTTTATTGAGGGCAATATGGATTGTTAAGCCTTCGCCCTCTTTTGAACTCGCCCAGATTCTTCCGTTATGGAGTTCAACAATTTGCTTGCATATATAAAGTCCGAGTCCCGAGCCCTCGCTGACGCGGCTTCTTGCGGGGTCCGCTCTGTAGAAACTGTCAAATATTTTCGGAAGGTTTTCGGAACTAATTCCTATTCCGTTATCTTCAACCGCAAGAATAATTGTTTTCTGATATTCCCTTGCGGTGAACCTGATAACGCCCTGAACATCGCTTTTGCTGTATCTGACAGAGTTTGAAACAATGTTTCTGATAACGCGCTGAAAACGGTCGGAATCAAGCATAACATATGCCTCGTCGCTGCATTTGTTATCGTATTCAACCTTAAAGCCCCTCTTTTCAAGATAAAGGGCGATATTATTGTTGCAGTCATCAAGAAAATCATTGAATCTGATTTCCTGAAGGTCCAAATCAAGTCTGCCGTCTTCAAGTTTAGAAACAGTTAAAAGTTCGTCGAGCAGTTTTTCCATTGTAACGGTTGAGGCGTATATGCGCTGAAGATAGCGGCTTTGCTTTTCGGGAGTGTCGGCAATTCCGTCCATAAGTCCTTCCGCGTAGCCCTTAACCGAGGTCATTGGAGTTCTGAGGTCGTGCGCAACGCCCTCAATCATTTCGCGCTTTGAATTTTCCGCTTCGTGCTGCCAGTGGAGGGATTCGCGCAGCCTGTCGGTCATTTTGTTGAAAGAATCAACCGTAACGCCGATTTCATTCGTGCTGTCGTAATCAATAACATAATCAAGATTGCCCCTTGCAATTTCGTCTGCGCCTGCCGAAAGTTTTTTAAGAGGCTTAACGATTGTTGAAGATGTTAAAAGCGAAAATGCAACAATTGTCAGGATGAAAACAAGAACGATTGCCATAATTATCAGTCCCGAGCGTGAAAAAATCCTGTCCGCCGCATCTTTTTCCATATCCGCTTCAAAAACATTTGAAACCGTGAAGCGCTCGTTTGCAATTAAAACAGTGTAGCCGCTGCCGTTGTCTTCATCTTTAACATGGCTGACTATAACCATACCGTCCTGCGAGAAATATCGCAGGTTTTTTGAAAGGTCAACGGTTGTTATCTTATTTGCCTCTTCAAGTATTTCTTCCTTGTTTTTTGTTGAATAAACAGCCTGCTTTGAATCGCTTTCAATATATATATCCGAGCCGAGTTTTTCAAGGGGTGAGGAAAGGCGCTTCAAAGCCCTTTGCTTTTCCTGCAAACTTTCCTCCGAAACAAGTTCATCGGATATAAAGGTGACCGTTTGGTTCCACTGAATCTGGTTTACCATTGAATAATGATTGGAATCAACGGTTGAAACATTGAAATACGAAGCCATTGACTGAACAAAAACCGAACTGAAGGCATAAACAATTATAAGCGGAACTGCAACCGCAAGAATTGTTGAAATCGTTATTCTTGTTGAAATCTTTAAATTTTTAGAACTTCTTTTCTTTTTTTCCATAAGGTTATTTTATACTATTTTAAATATTTTTACAATAGTTAGATGTTTATTTGCAGAATTTGTGACTATACAAAAATAAAAAAATCTGATATAATAATGAGCACAGGAGGTGAAAGAGATATGAAAATCAAAAAAACGCTTGCAGTTATATTGGCAAGCGCTGTTATAATATGCTCTTTTGCTTCCGCGATATTCAGCGCAAAGGCGAAAACGCAGGAGATTATTCTAAACACCGAAATAATCAACACGACGGACGGGCTTACCGATAAAAACTGGTATTTCTTCACTCCCCAGCAAAGCGGAATGTATACTTTTCTTTCATACAACAGATATCTTTATGCCGAGGCATATCTTTTTGAAGTTGACGGAAAAAACTATAATCAACTTGCATATTCCAATGAAAGCCCGAATTATCAATACTATTCCCAGCCGAATAAATATCAGTTCTGCCTTTCATATAATCTTGAAGCGGGAAAAACATATTATTATGCCGCAGGCTGGGATTCCGAAAGAACAAGCGGCGAGATGAAAGTTAAACTGATTTATGAGGGCGACACGATTGATTATCTTGAAGTTGAATGTGACGCTCAACTGACCTGGTATACCGACGGCAAATGGGAAAAAGACGAACAGGGCGAAACATATTTTTATTATAACTATTCGAAGATTATTCAGAATATGACCTTAAAAGTTCATTATAAAAACGGAAATGTTTCAACCGCCTCTGCAGGCGCGGCAACCGTTGACGGATGCACCATTAATTATACACAAAACCAGAGCCAAACCCACTGGTATCCCGAAGAGGACGAAAAATATACAGCAAATCTCATAACCGTGAGCGTTCTCAACAAAAGCGTTCAATATAATGTTAAAATCAATCAGAGCGCGCTTTTCACATATCACGGCGCTGTTTGCGATTATATTAGCAAAGAGCCTGTTGCGGGCGCTTCAATCAGCATAAACGGCAGTGAAAGGGCAATAAGCGATGAAAATGGTGAGTTTTCCTTTGCATCAGCGCCCGGGGTTTACAGGGCGAGGGTCGCTTCACAAACGATTATTCCGAGGGAATGCACAATAAGCGTTGATGTTAATTCCGAAAAAAACGATAAAACAAAAACGCCCATTGAAGTTGTTAACTGCGATTATGTTAAAGACGGAATTATCAACGCAAAGGATTATTCCTATATTATAAAGAATTTCGATTCTGAAAAAGCAGAAACCGAAGGCGAAAAAATCGCCCTTCTCATCAATTTCACAGCAGAAAAATATAACGCCGAGTGAACTTGCACACCGTTTCTGTAAATAAGCCGAATACGAAAAAGGACCGATTTTGATAATGACCCGACCCCCAAAAGTTAGTTTGTGGTCTAACTTTTGGGGGTCCCGTCATAATTCGGTCCTTTTTAAATCAGGTTAATTTCAATTAATAAATAATTATACTTGAAATTATTATACTTTGTGGTATAATAAAACTGAAGGTGATGTTATGAAAAAATTTATCAACAGAGATAACGAGCGCGATTTTCTCGAAAAAGAGTATGCAAAAAGTTCCGCATCTTTTGTTGTTATATACGGCAGAAGAAGAATTGGCAAAACTCAGTTAATCAAAGAGTTTATCAAGGATAAGTCTGCGCTGTTTTTTCTTGCAACGGAGGAATCGGAAAACGAAAACAGAAACGAATTCAAAAACAGGGTTGCTGAATATATCGGCGCGCCGTTATTAGCAAATGCAAATATCAGTGAATGGGAAACTCTTTTCAGATACATTATTGAGGGTAAGCCCGACGAGAAAAAACTGATTATTATTGACGAGTTTCAGTATATCGCAAAGTCCAATCCGCCGTTTATTTCTATAATGCAAAAAATATGGGATAATGTTTTGGAGAGTGAGAATGTTATGCTCATTCTTTGCGGCTCGCTTGTAAATATGATGTATGCGCAAACTCTTTCATATAACAGTCCGCTTTACGGAAGAAGAACCGGTCAGATTAAAATGAAGCAGATTGCTTTTAAGCATTACAATGAATTTTTTAACGGTTTAAGTGAAAGACAGTTGATTGAAGCATATTCAGTCACGGGCGGTGTTCCTAAATACATTGAATCGTTTGAGCCGTATTCGGATGTTTATGAAGCAATAGAAAAAAGCGTTATGTCCAAAGAAAGTTATCTGTATGAAGAACCGAATTTCCTTCTTGAAAAGGAGGTTCAGGATGTCGGAAGTTATTTTTCTATTATTAAAACGATTGCATCAGGAAAGCAGAAGCCGAACGAAATTGCTGCGGCGCTTGAAATTCAGTCAACAAATCTTCCGAAATATCTGAAAGTTTTGATTGATTTGGATATCCTTGAAAGAGAAGTTCCCGCAACTGAAAGCAAACCTGAAAAAAGCAAAATGGGGCTGTACAGAATCAGGGATAATTATATTAAGTTTTGGTTTATGTTTATTTATCCGTATAAATCATATATTGAAATGGACAATACGGATTTTGTTATGGATAAAATCAAAAAAGGCTTTATTCCCAATCACGCGGCGTTTGTTTATGAGGATATATGCAGACGGGAGTATATGAACGAACTTGTCGCAAATAACACCTGGGATTTTGTTCCGACAAAAATAGGCAGATGGTGGGACAGAACGGATAAGGAAATAGATATTGCAGCCGTTGATGAAAACAGCGATAATATTATATTCGGCGAATGTAAATTCACCAATAAGCCAATGGATGTTGATGTTTATTATGAACTGCTTGAAAAGAAGCAATATGTTAATTGGAAAAGTAAAAGCAGAAAAGAGCATTTTGTTTTCTTCAGTTTCAGCGGCTATACCGATAAAATGAAAGCCCTTTCGCAGGAAAAAGGCAACATTGTTTTATATTGACAAGCGAATTATTCTAAAAGCAAAAACTCCCCGAATGATGTTTTCGGGGAGTTTAACTCTTTTTCAGATATTATTTGCTTTTTCCTGAGCCTCTTTTGCTTTTTGAAGGAGTTGCTGCGCTTGCGCCTTTGCCTTTTCAACATCCTGCTTTGCTTTATCGGATTCCTTCTGCGCTTTTTCAAGCGCTTCTTTTTTTGCCTTTTCGGCGTCTTTAAGCGCCTTTTCCTTCTTTTCAAGAGCGTCTTTGCGCTTTTTCTCTGCCTCGCGGAGCATTTTATCTGTTTTTTCGGCAATTTCAGCGCGCAGTTTTTCAGCCTCTTTCTGAGATTTTTCCTGCGCTTCGGCTTTCAGTTTTTCGACTTTTAAAGAAGCCTCCTGCTTTAATTTTTTAATCTCGCGCTCGGCTTTTTCTTCGGCTTGAATTGCCTCTTCTTCAGCCTTTTCGGCTTCTTTCAGTGCCTTCAATTCAACTTTTTTCATTGCCTGAGCAAGTTCGCTTTCAGCCTTTTCGGAGCGCTCTTCAGCCTCTTTGAGCGCCTTTTGAGCCTCCTGCTGAGCCTTATCGGCTTTTGCTGCGGCTTTCTGAGCATCACGCTGAGCCTCGCGCTTTTCCTTTTCGCGTTTTTTGCTTTCTTCCAACTTTGTTTCGCGCTCAATGCGCTGACCCTTGATTTCGTTTATTTCATCCTGTGAAATCGGCTTTTCCGTTTTCCAGTCAAACATAACCTCGGGTTCTTCGAATATTTCATCAAGTTTCTTTATAAAGGGAACAATATCGCCGAAATCAAGCGCTCTGTGGTCAAAAACAATTGTCAGCGGAAGAATCTGGCGGATTGCGATTTCTTTTTCATCGTTTTCATTAACGATAACAACGGGCTTATCCTGAACTGCGCCGATTGCAATTGCCGTAACCTGGGGCGGTATGATTTCAATGAGCGCCGCCGCGCCTCTTTGTTCGCGGTAAACAGAGCCGATGTTTGAAATTGTTATCGAGCCCTGTTCGATATCGTGCTTTGTCAGGCGGTCTGTTTCGGGAATCGCTTCGTATTCGCGTTTTGCTTTGCCTTTGAGAGTTTTAACTTTGTGCTTTCCCGTTTTGGAGCCGATAATGCGGTTGATTGTCTGAGAGAGTTTGCCCTCTTTAAGCCCCGTCAGAGTGTTATCCATTGAAACATCAAACATAACCTCGTTCAAATCGGTTTTTTCCATACGGCGGTTGACATCTTTTATATATGCAACCATTTCATCAAGATTTTTGCTTTCAAAATTATGAAGATTTATTGTCATCATTTCGCCGGTCGGAAGAACCATTGGCATTGAAATATTTATTTCGGAAAGAGTGTGAATGGCGCCTCTGACATATTTTCTGTCAAACTCAATATGAGCATTCATTGCAGGGCAGGCTTTGAGCCCTTCAACGATAACTTTCAGCATCAGGGTGTTGACGGTTACCTTGTTTTCTTTATCAACATCCTTGTTGAGCAATTTATATTGCTCCATAAATTCCGTTACATCCGGCTCATAAGTATATGTTACATGGGGAATATTCTGCCAACTTTCGGTTGTCATATTGGCAACAATTTTGCGCTGAATACCGAAATGTTCGGTTTTAATAATGTTTTCTTTTTTCTTAGCCATAACAAAACCTCGTTAAAAGTATTACGGGCGGATATCATCCGCCCGCGTTTTTTTATAAGTAGTTCATCGGATTAACTCTTGTTCCGTTAACGCGAACTTCAAAATGGCAGTGGGGACCTGTTGAATTTCCCGTTGAGCCTGAACGCGCGATAACCTGACCTTTGTTGACATGGTCGCCAACGCCGACTAGAAGAGTTGTGTTGTGGGCATAAAGAGTTGAGAGTCCGTTTCCGTGGTCAACTATAAGATAGTGGCCGTAACTGTAGTTAAGATTATAAGCCGCAATAACGGTTCCCGAAGCCGCGGCATAAACGCTTGAGCCCGAAGGGCAGGGGAAGTCAACTCCGCCGTGGTATCTTCCGCTGGAATAGTTCGGGTATCCTGCCGAAATACTGTGGTAATCCGTTGGATATCTGAGAGCGCCGCTGTGTGTTCCCGAGCCTGTTGAACCGCCCGATGAGCCTGTTCTTGACGCTCTTGCGTATGCAGCCTGAATTTCAGCCTCAACCTTTGCGAGAGCGCTTTCATTTTCTTCAATAGCCTCCTGATATTCGGCACTTTGAGAAGAAAGTTTTTTGATAAGCGCATTACACTGAGCAACTTCGCTATCAAGTTCTTTCTTTGAAGCGGCAATGGTTGAAATTCTGTCTGTTAAAGCCTTTTTATCTTCTTTGAGTTGCTTTTTATCCTTATTGAGTTTGTTTATTTTCTTCTCAAGAGCGGCTTTTTCCTTCTCGATTTCCTCCATTTGCGTCATAAGGGAGTCAAGAATTTCGCTGTCCTGCTCGGAAACGGATTTAATCATTTCGGAGCGGGTCAGAATGGAACTGATATCGGAACTTGTCAGCAAAACTTCAAGATTGCTTGCGTGTCCCGAAACATACATTGCTCTGAGCCTCTGACAGTATTCATCAAAGGTTTTATCAAACTGAGCCTGCTTTATATCAATTTCTTTCTGAGTTTCAACAATCTGCTCTTCGGTTGCCCCGATTGATTTTTCAACAGCGTTAATCTCTGATTGAAGATTATCCGCGTCTGATTGCAAAATATTAATCTGGTCCTGCTTGAGTTGAATCTTTTTATCAAGCGCGGCGATGTATTCCTGAGTTTCCTTTTTCTCCGAGGAAAGTTTGCTGATTTCTTTTTCAGCGGAGTCAATCTGGCGCTGAATTTTTGATTTCTTTTCCCTGAGTTCGCTTGTTGAAGCGGCAAACGCCTGCGAAGCGGCAAGAGAAGAGAAAATCAGGCACAAACTTAATATCAGAGATAAAAGTTTTGTTGTTTTTTCAGATAGCACTTATCTCACTGCCTTCCTTATTCAGATATCTTCTCATAGTTATGAGCGAACCGCCGACGCCGCTGATAATGCCGATTGCAAGGAAAACTCCAAGCATAATCCAAGCATAATCCGCGAAGTTCAGCGCAACTATTCCGATTGAAGTGAAAAGTTCGTGGAACTGCTTTGTTGCAACTTCATATATGCCCCAGACCGCGCCGAGCGAAACAACTCCCGAAACAACTCCGAGAATCATTCCCTCAACAATGAAGGGCAGTCGAACAAAGGAGTTTGTTGCGCCGACGGATTTCATAATGCTGATTTCAAGACGGCGCGAATAAACCGTAAGTTTGATTGTGTTTGAAATGATGAAAAGCGAAATCGCAAACAAAACTGCGATAATAATCACTGCGATAACCGTTATTCCGCGGCTTATTGAATCAAGTTTTTTTGCAAGATTTGCATTGTCGCGAACAATGTCGATATGGTCAAGCGCCTTGATTTGCTTAACGGTTGTTTTGAATTTTGAAAGGTCTTTAACCGTAACTTTATAGGCGTCGGGCAGGGGAATATCGGCGCTGATTTCGGTGAAC
>JAFYFO010000134.1 GCA_017543725.1 Eubacterium sp. | reverse complement strand
TTATCAGAACGAGAGAAGCGAGGGAAAATTCATCAGCGCTATGAAGGGTTTGTTTTATAAACTGATGAACGAAATGGCTGAAACAAAACTCAAAAACGGCGCAAGCGATTTCAGGCTTTTCAACAGCAAGGTTAAAAACGCAGTGCTTTCTCTCGGAGAATACCACCGCTTTTCAAAGGGAATATTCAGTTGGGTTGGCTTTAATGTTTACTATATGGAATATAAAGCGGATGAAAGGCTCAGCGGAGAAACAAAGTGGGGCTTTCGAAAACTTTTCAAATACGCTGTCGGCGGTCTTGTTTCGTTTTCAACCGCACCCCTGAAAATTGCAGCCTATATCGGCTCGGCTGCAACTGTTTTTTCAATTGTTTATCTCATTGTAACCGTTATAAGAAAACTGACAAGCCATATCAATGTTGACGGTTTCACGCAACTTGTTATTCTTATAACCTTCTTCTCGGGTATTCTTCTTTTCACTGTCGGAATTATCGGGGAATATATTGCAAAAATCTATCAGCAGGTTAAAAACAGACCGATATACATTACCAAAGAGGTCCTGAAACGCAGCAATGAAGAATAAAAAAGAAATCGTAATGTATATTGTTTTCGGTTTGCTGACAACGCTTGTTGGTTGGGGAACATATATAGTTTTTGAAAACGCTTTGAAACTCAGCGTTTTTTGGTCGAATCTTTTAAGTTGGATTTGCGCGGTTTCATTTGCTTATATAACAAATAAACTCTGGGTTTTTGAATCAAAAAGTTTTGATTTGAAAATTTTGTTTAAGGAAATACCCGCCTTCCTTGCATCAAGGGGAATAACGGGGGTTTTTGAAATAGTTTTCGTTCCCCTCCTTGCCAAATGGGGATTTGATAATCCTTTTTTCAGGCTTGCGCAGGGAATGAATATCAAGGCTGATATTTTTTTCACCGAAGGCATTTATTCAAAAATCTCGGTTGCAATAATTGTTGTTATTCTCAACTATGTTTTTTCAAAACTGATAGTATTTAAAAAAGACAAAGCGTAATGCTTTGTCTTTTCTGTTCAATATAAAACTTATTTAAGTCTTGCTTCAAGAAGATATATCGGATATCCCTGAGAAGAAAACTTTTCTTCATATTCGGTTACGATATTGCCCTCAAAATCGCTGCCATGCAAATCAAGCGAAATGTTTGAAAGTTCAAAACCGCATTTTGAAAAACTTTCGATTGAAAACTCGAAAAAGTGCATATTATCCGTTTTCTGAAAAATCGGCGCTCCGTCTTTAAGAAGTTCTTTATAAATATTCAGAAATCTTTCGTGGGTCAATCTGTGTACCGCGTATTTCTTTTTCGGAAACGGGCAGGAAAAGTTGAGGAATATTGTTTCAAAACTCTTTTCGGGAAGAAAAGAGGGAAGATATTCCGCCGCGCAGTCAAGGAATTTAATATTTTTCAGTCCCATTTCCTTTGCCTTTTCGCAGCCCGTTACAATAACATCGCGAACTTTTTCAACGCAGATAATGTTCTTATCCGGATTCTGCTCGGCAAAGGTGCATCCAAACTGACCTTTTCCCGCGCCAACTTCAAGATATACGGGATTTTCGTTTCCGAAAAGCGCCTGCAAATCAAGCAGGTGTTTTTCATTTTTAACATCGTTATGATTAAGGCTCTCGCTCCTCAGCATAATATAATAATCGCCGACAGCCTCAAGCCTTGCTTCCAAATTTTTCTTATGTCTCGGTCTCATTCTTATCACCCACTGCAGTATAGCCTTTTTAATTAAGATTTACAAGATTTATTTTGTCTGAGCGCAGCGAGCAACCCGAAATTTTCCATTTTCCATTCTCAATCTTCAATTAAAAAAGCGCCTCCGAAGAGGCGCTGTTGTTATTGATTGTTATCAACTTCGGTGTAGTCAACCTCGGTGTAGCCGTCGGGCTCGTCGGGAATAACGATTGCGCAGATGATATACGCAAGTATTCCTGTTCCTGCAAATATTATTGCAAGCGCCCATATGAGTCTGACTATTGTCGGGTCGATA
>JAFYFO010000014.1 GCA_017543725.1 Eubacterium sp. | reverse complement strand
GACGGCGGACTTCGCTCAGTCAGTTCTATTTCGATAATTGTTTGCTATATAATCGCTAATATCAACTCAAAAGTTACCGCTTCAAACATCATTCAGACAATGGATGAGGGAATGTTTGCAAATCATTTTGAGGTAAGCGACGCTATTTCAAAACTCAAAAAAAGCGGAGTTATCAAAGAAGAGGACGACGGTGCGCTCACTCTTATCAACAACTCGCAATCCGAAATTGATTTGATTGAAAAGGATTTGCCCTTAACAATCAGGGAAAACAGCATTAAACTCTGCCAGAAAATAATTGCAAAAGAAGCATACAAAAGAGAAAACAAGGTTTCAATTTCAAAAATTGAAAACGGCTACATAGTTAATCTTCATATCAGCGATAACGAAACCGATTATCTTTCCTTAAATCTTTTTGCCGCAACAATTGAACAGGCAGAACTTATTAAAGAAAAATTCATCAGCGACCCCGTTAAGGTTTACGATTCGCTGATTGAAGCGATATTCGAAAACTGAAAAACATCCCGAAAACGCTATGTTTTCGGGATGTTTTTTGTTAGTCATCATTATTAAGTTCTTTTTGTTCTAAGTTGATAATCGTTGCATAATCTTTAGCATTGATAATGCGGTTTGAATCAAGGTCGAGATATCCTGAATTATCAGTTCCCGTTCTGTTAGGCGAGCAATTTATAAACTGCTCGTCCCAGAGTTTTTCGAGTTCCTCGGCGGATTTATATTCTTTTCCGCTGCAATAAGGACACTCAAGTTCAATGCCCTGCTCAGTCTGATTGCCGCTGAAACTGAACAAATGTCCCTTAGCGGGAATTGCTTCGGTGTATGATTTACTGCAGGTCGGATATGTGCAGGTATATGTTCTTACTCCGTCCTGGGTGCAGGTTGCCGGAGTTGTTATTGAAGAGGAATAAGTGTGTCTTGTGTGAATAGGAATAACAGGAGTATCATAGTCGCCCGCAAACGCAACAATGCCGAAAGAAACGCAAAGCAAAGCGCAAAGCATTATTGTTATAAACGATTTTTTCTTCATTATTTATCCTCCTTTTTGATTTATTATATTTTATTAATCTTCAAAAACGCCTGTTTCTTTCATCTGATTAATAATTTTCTGTGTATCCTCAAGCGCTTTTTCATAGGGAATTTCGTATTTTTCGGAAAGGGCTTTTGCAACTTCTTCGGTTTGGCATCCCTTTTCAATCAAATCCCAGATATCGCTTGAAGTTTCATTCATTTCAATGATGATATTCATTTTTTTGCTGAGTTCGCCTGTTGCAACAACAACATATCTTGTTCCGATTTTTCTTTTTGCAAATCCTTTTTTAATCTTCATATTTTTCTCCTGTCAATTCTTCAAAAGATGTTTTAAACGCTTCTTTGCTTATATCGCAATAAAGAACATACATAGGAACATCTTTAAGAAGTTCATCAAGAAGTTCAAGCGTTTTCATCGCCTGAAGCGGTTCAAACGGCATATAAACCTGGGGAACAATTTCCGTCAGATAATCGCCTGCATTAACTTTTTGAATTTTGTTTTCCTTTCCGCGCTTTATCAGGCATATTCCCGAAAGTTTAACAGAGGAATGATTCTGAAGGCGTTCTTTGCCTGCATACGGAGTTGAATAGGCAAAAACTTCGCCGTTTTCAAAGTGAAGAATCGGTTTATCGCCGTTCACAATACTCATTTTATCGCCGAGAAACTTTTTCCAGAGCGAAATATGGGTTGTTTTGCCCGTTCCGCTCGGCGCTGTGAAAATGAAGCCTTTATTATTATATTCGATAACCGCGCCGTGAAAAACACATCTGTTATATGAAGGAAGCGCCTCCGCAATCTCGCGATAAATGCAAATGCTTTCGGCATAATCCCTCGGAGGATTGAATTCGGAATTTTCAATTTCCTTATCTATTTTTTCATCGGTTGTTTCAACTTCAAAATCAATTTTGCCCTTTGTTTCAAATTCACGGCAGAAATTATATGTGTAGTCATACTTTGAATTGATTTTTATATTCAGTTTTGCAAAATCAACGCAAAATTCCATATTTATTGTTTCCTTCTGAAGTGAATATATGGGCTGATAACCGGATAAATAATAGTTGCGATAATCGTTACGAAAAGAAGTTTTATAATAGTCAGCGGAACATTATAAAATAATATTGCCTCTGAAAGAGAACTGAATTTCGTTACCGCTCCGCTGATTTTTTCAGGGAGTGCGGAATTGAGATTATTAAGCGCCGCCTGATAATTCTCAATAATCATAAATTCGTTCATTCCCCTTTCCGCATACTGACGGATAATGAGCGGATAACTGACATAAGTTGTCAGGAAATATGAAACGGTTGTTGTTACCGCGGTTGCAAGAAGTCCGCCGAAAAAAACTCTTTTTCTTCGCATATCCTTATTCTTTAACTTGCTTGACCTCTTCGGATTGAAACTCATCATTCTTGTTGAATAAAAGAGCCCGCCGACAAAGCAAAAAACGGTATCGAGAACAAAAGTTGAAATCGCGCTTGCATAAGTTACCGTTGAGGCAGTGAGAAGATAAACAACTGTTTTTATAACAATTATTATCAATGCAAACAGCGGTCCGTATGCCAGAGAGGCAATAAATTCGGGAAGAAGCGATATTTCATAGTTGAGCATTGAAGGGGTGAATTTTTTAATGCTG
>JAFYFO010000133.1 GCA_017543725.1 Eubacterium sp. | reverse complement strand
TTGATTCTGATTGCGCTGATTGCCGCCGTTCTCGGCGGATGCAATTTATCCGTTTCCTCCTCCATAGACGATTTGATATCTCCGATAACTCCGATGGGGGATAATGCCGATGTTAAAAAAGCGCTTGATGAATACGCATCAAACGGTTATACGCTGAAAACCCCGACCAAAGGCAAACATATAACTTCGTTCACCTTCTTTAATCTGGATAAAGACGAAACGAAAGAAGCGCTTGCATTTTATGAGCCCTCCGATAATCTCGGCTCGATTTATATGGCTGTTATCAAAAAACTTTCCTCCGCCTGGCAGGTTGTTGAAAACATAAGGGGCGAGGGAAAAGATGTTTTTTCGCTTGATTTTGTTGATGTCAATGCCGATAACAGCAAGGAAATCATTGTTTGCTGGGATGTTATTTCAAATTCAACAAGTCACGAACTCTGCATTTATAAAGTCGGAATAAAAAATGATGATGTTAAACTTTCAAAACTCGGCGAGAGCATAAATGCAAACAGTTATATCCCGGTTGATATGAACAGCGATTCTGTTAATGAACTTCTTGTTTTTAAAATAGGCAGCGGAAGTTCCTCTTATGCCGGCGCTGAACTTTATTCTTTTGAAAACGACGATATAAGAATCCTCGGCGAAACAAAACTTGATTCCCATATCGGCGGATATGTTGAACTGAAAACCGAAAAGGCAGGTCAATCGCAGAGGGTTTATGCAGACGCAATATCATCAAGCGGCTCTTCAATGCTGACCGAACTGATTTACTGGTCGGATTCATACGGAACAATTATTTCTCCGTTTTACAGTTATTCAAGCGGCTTGACCAAAGATACTTCGCGAAACGCGATGCTCCAGAGTATGGATATCAATTCCGATAATAAAATTGAAATTCCAAACGATAAAAAACTTTCAAATCTTCCGCAGGAAATTGCCTGCATCAACTGGCAGGTTTATAAGAGTTCAACCCTTGTTCACACCGATTATTCGCTCTTTGCGAAAAACGATGGCTACACTGTTATAATTCCCGATAAATATATTGACAAAATCAAAGTTGAATACGATAAGAAAACAAGGGAAACAACAGTTCTCAGCAAGGAGAGCAAAAAAATTGTTTTTTCGGTTATACCCGTTTTAAAAGCAACGTATGATGAAAATATGTATAAGGGTTATACGAAAATCCTTGACAGTTCGGGATACTATTATTTAGCAAAAACAAATAATAATTCCGATATAAAAATAACAATCCAAAATCTGAAAAAATACATCAAATCTATTTGAGGAGGAAAACGATGAAAAAGGTATTAGTTGCAGAAGACGAAGAATCCATCCGCGAGTTTATAGTTATTAATTTAACAAGAAGCGGCTACAACGTTGAGCAGGCTGCAAACGGAGTTGCGGCGCTTAATAAGTTTCACGAGGATGAAGATGGTTTTGATGTTGCTATTCTTGATATTATGATGCCCGAACTCGATGGGCTTTCGGTTTGCAAAGAACTGAGAAAATGTTCATCAGACCTCGGAATAATAATGCTCAGCGCAAAAACTCAGGAAATGGATAAAGTAACAGGATTGCTTTTCGGCGCGGATGATTATGTAACAAAGCCCTTCTCACCGTCCGAACTTATGGCAAGGGTTGACGCGGTTTATCGCCGTGTTGAGATGACGAGGGGATTCCGCAAAAACGACACAACGGGCGAAAGCATTATTCTTGATGAGTTTGAACTCAATTTAAGAAACAGAACGCTTACAAAATCTTCAAATATTATTGAACTGACTCAGGTTGAATTTCAGATAATTGAATATTTCTTCAAAAATCCGAATGCCGCCCTTTCAAGAAATGATATTCTCAAACAGGTTTGGGGCGAAAATTATTTCGGTGATGAAAAGATTGTTGATGTCAATATAAGAAGACTCAGAATGAAGATTGAGGATAATCCGTCAAGCCCCAAGCGCCTTGTTACAATCTGGGGACTCGGATACAAATGGATAACGGGAAACGAATAAAAAGAAAGACAACAGATAACTGATAATGAAAGAATTTGCAAACAAATTGATTGAAAAGATAAAAAACATAAAGATAGACGGAATAACCCGAAGATGGCTGATAAATATTATCGGCGTTATTGCGGCTTTGTTTATTATCGCATTTGTTTTTTTATCAGTCACTGTTAAGAATTATTATTATCATTCTGTTGAAAATATTGTTTCCTCGGGCGCTTCGGATACTGCCGTCAGTTATTTCAAGAATAATATTGAAAACGGAAATTCCCTTGAAGAATCCGCGGCGCAGTATGTTGATTCATATAATTTGAAAAAAACGACAACCATATGGATTATAGATGACATAGGAAAGGTTATTCTCTCCTCAAGCGGATTTGAAGTTGAAGACGCGTATATGCCCGATTTTGAAGATGCAATGCACAATGAAAGCGGAGAGGCAAAATTTATCGGCAGAGTTCGCGGAAGCGGAAAGATAATTGCAAAAACAAAAGCAATTAAGGATAAAAACGGCGCTGAAATCGGCGCTATAAGAGTTATGAGCAACATTGATGAAGTTGACGACCAGATTTCAACAATAAGATTTCTGATATTTCTGATATTTCTCTTTGTTATGATTATAATCGTTTTTTCAAATCTCTTCTTTATCAGGTCAATCATCATTCCCGTATCTCAGATTAACAAAGCAACAAAACTTATCGCATCGGGTAATCTTGATGTTCGAATAGAAAAGAAGTATAACGATGAAATCGGCGACCTTGCAGACAGCATAAACTCAATGGCAGGCGATATCGCAGCCGCCGATAAGATGAAAAACGATTTTATTTCAACAATTTCCCATGAATTGAGAACGCCGCTGACATCTATAAAGGGCTGGGGCGAAACCTTAACGCTCGGCAATCAGGATAATGTTGACCCGCTGACAAGAAAGGGACTTCAGATAATTGTCAGCGAAGCGGGAAGGCTTGAAGGATTTGTTGAAGAACTTCTTGATTTCTCAAGACTTCAAAGCGGAAGAATGAATTTAAGGCTTGCAAAATGCGATATTATCGCAGAACTCGAAGAAACCCTTTTCACATTCAGGGAAAGGGCTGTCAGAGAGGGCTATGAGGTTAAATACAGCGTCCCCGAAAATCCCTCGGTTGCAAACGCAGATTCAAACAGATTAAAGCAGGTCTTTATGAATATTCTTGATAACGCGTTGAAATATTCAAGACCGGGAAGCAGAATTCTTGTTAAGGCGGACTATATCACAAAGCAGGATAAGCCCTTTGTCAGAATTGCGATTGCGGACCAGGGATGCGGAATTTCTCCCGAAGACCTGCCCCATGTTAAAGAAAAATTCTATAAAGCAAATATGAGCGTTCGCGGCTCGGGAATCGGTCTTGCCGTAACAAATGAGATTGTTTCAATGCACGGCGGAACGCTTGATATAAGAAGCGAGGTAGACAGAGGAACACTTGTAACAATCTATCTTCCTCTTGAAGAAATAGGCGAAATTGAACAACAGTGAAAGGCAGATAAATAATATGTCTGAGAAAAAACATAAAACTTCCGTCGGAGGTCAGGCTCTGATTGAAGGAATAATAATGCAGGGTCCCAAAGGTATGGCAACCGCCGTCAGAAAGTCCGACGGCGAAATACTGACGGAGTACCACGATGTTAAGCATCTTAAAGACAAAAATAAATTCTGGGGAATAC
>JAFYFO010000132.1 GCA_017543725.1 Eubacterium sp. | reverse complement strand
GAAAAAGAAATCATATAACAAATTTCAAAAAGAATTATCCCGATTGGAGTTTTGAAGTTATAAACGAAAACAATATTCCCGATTGCCTTGATATGCATATGAAGTGGCTTGAGGAAAACAACAGTACAGAGGATGAGGATTTTCTTGATGAGTTGAACGCTGTTAAAATTGCTTTCAATAATTTTGAAAAACTCGGATTTGTCGGTGGTCTTATCAGGGACGGAGAAAGAGTTGTTGCATACTGTATGGGCGAAGCGCAGATGAATAAAAAATGCTTTGTAACTCATTTTGAAAAAGCGTTTTCCTCCGTTCAGGGCGCTTATCCGATTATAAATCAGGAGTTTACCAAAAATTGCCTTGGCGATTTTGAATATGTAAACAGGGAAGAGGATTTGGGAATTGAAGGTCTCAGAAAAGCAAAGCAATCCTATTATCCCGAAATAATTCTTGAAAAAAGTATGGCTGTTTATAATGATTAAGATAACTGATAATACTAAAGAAATAACTGCGCTTTGGTCCGATGTTTTCGGGGACAGTGAAGAAGAAATACTTTTTTTCATAAACAATCTTAAAAACGGAAAATGCCTTGGATATTTTATTGATGATAAACTTGTTTCAATGCTTTTTCTCGTTGATTGCAGCGTTAAGGGACACAACGGAAGATATATCTATGCCGCCTGCACATATAAGGAATATGAGGGCAGGGGATATATGAGCGCTCTTATTGAATACGCAGCAAAATATGAAAAAAACTTTCTTTGCCTGATTCCTGCAACGGACAGCCTGATTGAATTTTATAAAAACAGAAAGTTCGATAAATCGGCTGAAATCAGTGATATTTCGTTTAACGAATCAGATGATATAAAAGAATACCTGCTTGAGGGCTATGAACTGACTCAGGAACAGGTGTTGATATACGAGGTGAATTAAAAATGGTTTATGTTTTTTTAGCAGACGGATTTGAAATAATTGAGGCGCTTGCTCCCGTTGATGTTATGAAACGAGCGGGGATTGAAGTTAAAACTGTCGGCGTTGGCTCAAAAGTTATAACTTCCTCCTGCGAAGTTAGCGTTGTTTGCGACAGTGAAATAGCGGATTTCGATTTTTATAATGTTGAGGCAATCGTTCTTCCGGGCGGTATGCCGGGAACGCTCAATCTTGAAAATAATGAAACTGTTCAGAAAGCGATTGACAATGCGGTGAATATCAATGTTCCCGTTTGCGCTATTTGCGCCGCGCCTTCAATTCTCGGTCATAAAGGATTGCTAAACGGCAAAAATGCTGTTTGTTTCCCCGGATTTGAAGAAGCGCTTGAAGGCGCAGAAATTGCCGATGAATTCGTTGTTTGCGACGGTAATTTCATAACTGCAAAGGGCGCAGGAGTCTGCATTGATTTCGGTCTTGAAATAGTTAAAAAAATCAAGGGCGAAGAAACTGCGCTTGCAATAAAAAATCAAATCCAATGCAGATAAAAAACGAACTTCGCTCAAACGCAAGAGCAATTAGAAATAATATTTCTAGAAATGATGAATTTGATGTTGAAATAAAAAATCGTCTTTTAAATCTTGCTGAATATAAAAACGCAAAAACAGTTTTGATTTATGTTTCTCTTGATAATGAAATCAAAACCGATGAAATCATTTTAAACGCTCTTGAAAACGGGAAAAAAGTTGCTGTTCCTTTTTGCGAAGACAGTTTCGGCAATATGAAATTTTATTTAATCAATTCTCTTGATGATTTAAAAATCGGCAGTTTCAATGTCAGAGAACCCGATAAAAATATTTGCCGAAAACTTGAAAATTTTTCAAATTCAATTATAATTGTTCCCGGAATGTTATTTGATAAAAGAGGATATCGCCTTGGATACGGCAAGGGGTATTACGATAGATTTTTAAGCGCTTATAATCAGACTAAAATCGGTCTTTCATATGATGAAACGCTTGTTGATGAGTTATTCACCGATGAGTTTGATAAAAATGTTGATATAATTATAACCCAAAGTAGGAAAATCAGTTGCAAAAACGGAGGGAAAAATGGATAATTTCAATCTTAATGTTAACGATTCCAAATCACAGCAGAATGATGTTTATTTCACAAACGACATTGAGCCGCCCGTGATGAATGAAAAGCAGAAAAGGCAGTATGAAAAACCTGCGCCAAAAGCAAAAGCAAAAAAGAAAAAGGGAAGCAATGTCGGCTCAACTTATCTCTTTTTCATAATTGTTATTGTTGCTTCAATGGTGCTTTCGGTTTATGCAATCTTTTGTATGAATGATATTCTTGCCATAACAAAAACAAAGTCAACCGTAACCGTTTCTTTCACTCAAACCGTTAAAACGAGTAATGAAGCGATAGACGCTCTGAGCGACAGCGGACTTATCAAATGCAAGAACTTCTGCAAATTCTTTGTTGCGCTGCGAGATAAAGTTATTTCCTCATCTTCAATCGGCGGTCCGTATGATGCAGGCGTTTATTATCTGAATGGAAAAATGGGGCTTGAAGGAATGTTGATTGCCCTGAAAGGTGAAAATAATTCGGGTGAAACAATAACCCTGACTTTCCCCGAGGGCTACACTGTTCCCGAAATCATCAAAAAACTGTGCGATAACGATGTTTGCGATAATCAGCAGGCTGTTATATCCGTTATTCAGTCAACCGAATTCAGTTATTCCCTCGTCAGCGATTTAAAGGCTAAAGACGCTGTTCCATACAGGCTTGAAGGCTATCTTTTCCCCGACACATATGAATTTTTCATTGATGAAAATCCTGCTTCGGTTGTTAAGAAATTTCTTAAAAACGGCGACGATAAGTTTACTGAGAAATATAGAAAACGCGCCGATGAACTCGGTCTTTCAGTTGATGACATTATGACAATTGCTTCAATAATCCAGAAAGAAGCGGCGAATAACGACCAGATGAAAACAATTTCAGCCGTTATTCATAACAGACTTGAAGATAAAGCCAATTTCCCAACTCTCGGCTGTCAGTCAACTTCGGATTATATAACCAATAAAGTTGCTCCGGCTCTTTCTTCAACTTCGTCGCACACTTCGGAATATTATATGACTTATTATAATACCAATAATAATTCAACCGTCGTCGGCTTGCCCGCAGGACCAATCTGCAACCCCGGACAAAAAGCGATTGAAGCGGCGCTCTATCCGAGCAG
>JAFYFO010000131.1 GCA_017543725.1 Eubacterium sp. | reverse complement strand
CTCGTTCAGAATTATGTGCGTTTTAAGCCCTGCATGCCTCGGACTTGCGGCAGGAACTTTCTGGACATTGTTTTATTCCATGGGCTACGACCTTGTTGAACTCAATGAGTTTAAAACAGGCGAAAGAAGGGAATCAACAATAACCGCCCTTCCTCAACTTGTTCAGAAATTCGGCTCGGCATTCGGAATTCTTATGGCAGGAATTTTCCTTTCGGCATACGGCTATGATTCATCAAACGATATCGCAGGAAAAGAATCGCTTTTCACTGTTGTAACCGATTCAAAAATCATAAACGGTATGGAGAATATTTCAACAATAATTCCTGCCGCTTTCCTTGCTGTTTCGCTCATCGCGGTTATTATTTATCCGATGACGAGAAAGCGTTTTGAAGCGCTTATGCTCCAACTTGAGAAAAAGAGAAAGGGCGAGGAATACTCAACGGAAGGATTCAAGGAACTTCTGTGATATAACTAAAAAATCAAGTGAAATTAAATGCTTTTAATCCTGATTTAATTGTGATATTTTATATAGGATAAAAATAAAAGGCAGGTAAAGTTTATGAGTGAAAAAAGAGTCTACACAGCCGCAACAGCGCATCTCGACACAATATGGTCCTGGGATTTTGAAACAACCGTCAGCACCTATATTTATAAAACCCTTGTTGATAATTTTGCGCTTTTTAAGAAGTATCCGACATATAAGTTTTCATTTGAGGGTTCATATCGTTATGAACTGATGCAGGAATACTATCCCGAACTTTTTGAAGAACTCAAAAAATATGTTGATGAGGGAAGATGGTTTGTAACAGGCTCCGCATTTGAAAACGGAGATGTTAACTGTCCTTCACCGGAAGCGCTTTTCAGAAATATTCTAATCGGAAACACTTATTTTTATGAAACTTTCGGCAAGCGCTCCTGCGATATTTTCCTTCCCGATTGCTTCGGCTTCGGATGGGCTTTGCCTTCGATTATGTTTCATTCTAATCTTATGGGCTTCACAACTCAGAAACTCGGCTGGGGCGGAGCGTACGGAATTCCTTTTGATATCGGAAAGTGGTACGGCGTTGACGGAAACTATATCTGGGCAAACACAAATCCGCACGATTACTATTTCACTCTGACAAAACTCCGCGATTGGGATTTTGTTCTCGATAAACTCAAGAAAAATGAGGAATACGGCTTTAACTGGACTTATTTATTCCACGGAATAGGCGACAGGGGCGGTTCACCCGAAGAGGCAAGCGTTAAATTTGTTGAAGAGGAAATTGCTAAAAACGATTCCTCCGAGATTAAAGTTCTTGCAGAGAGCGCCGATAAGATTTTCAGGGATATTGAAAATGAACTTCCTCAGGAAGTCAAGGATAAAATGCCCCGTTGGGATACCGAACTCGTTATGCAGAATCACGGCGTCGGCGGATATACCTCAAGGGCAATCGGCAAGCGCTGGAACGCAAGGGCGCAGGAACTTGCGGATATTGCGGAAAGAGCAAGCGTTGAGGCGGAGTATTTCGGCGCTTCAACATATAACGAGAGCGTTCTTGAAAAATCCTGGAAGCGAATTATCGCCCACCAGTTCCATGACGACACTCCCGGAACTTCCGTTCAGAGAGCATATAGACGCTCCTGGAACGATTATGCTATGAGTATGAATCAGTTTGCGGGCGAAACAGAAGCCTCGCTTGCAGGAATGAGCAAACTGATGAAATCCGATTTTTGCCTTGGAACGCCCGTTCTGGTTTCAAACTCTGTTGAAGCAAAGCGAAACGGCGCCGTTATAATCAAACTCAGAGGAATTGAAACTCCCTATGCGCGCGTTTTCAACGATAAGGGCAGGGAGGTTAAATCCCAGATTATATCGGATGTAAACGGCGTTAAGGAAATTCTTTTCCTTGCGGAGGTTGAATCCCTCGGACTCAGAGTTTATGATGTTCGTCCGTCGGATAAGCCCTGCCGTCTCGAAGGAAATATCAAAGCAACCGAAAGAAGCCTTGAAAATCAGAAATATATTGTTTCGCTCAACACAAAGGGCAACATAACTTCAATTATTGATAAAGAAGACGATGAGAGAGAACTTCTCAGCGCTCCGATTGTTTTTGGTCTTTTCAAATACACGGGCTCAAAGGATTGGCCCGCTTGGGAAATGAATTATGAAGAGGCAAACAAAGAGCCCGACAGAATTCCCGAACTCGTTTCCGTTAAGGTTGCCGAAAACGGACCTGCAAGAGTTGCTGTTGAAGTTAAGCAAAAAGATAAAAAGAGCGAGTTTAAAACATATATTTCCTTAACCGACGGCGGCAAAACTGTTGAAGTTTTCAACGAGATTGAATGGCAGTCAATGAGAACTCTCTGCAAAAACCGTTTTGCGCTTACCGCAAGCAATAAAAAGGCAACTTTTGACCTTGGTCTCGGCGCAATTCAAAGAGAAAATATGAGCGAAAAACTCTTTGAAGTTCCTGCTCAGAAATGGGCTGATATAACGGACGAAAGCGGCGAATTCGGAATTTCCGTTCTTTCGGAATGTAAATACGGCTGGGATAAATACAGCGATAACACTCTTCGTTTAACCGCAATCCACACCCCGAAGAAGAATTACAGAATTGATTCAATGCAGTCAATGATGGATTTGGGACTCAACAGATATTCATATGCGATTTTCTCGCATAAAGGGGAAGTCGGAGCGCAAACTCAACTTGAGGCGAGATTTTTCACCTCGCCGATGACTGCGCTTGTTTTTGATAAACATCAGGGCGCGCTCAAATCGGATTATTCCTTCGGAAAAGTCAGCACAAATGATGTTATAATCCGCGCGCTCAAAAAGGCTCATCATAAAAGCGAAAAAGAATATGTTGTTCGTTTCAATGAAGGAACAAATAAAGAAGTAAAGGACTTCACCTTTACACTTGGCGCGGGAATTGAAAGCGCAAGAGAGATATGGGCAAGTGAAGAAGACAGAGGCGAAGCCAAAGTTGAAAACGGCTGCATCGTCTGCGATTTCAAGCCATATGAAGTAAAGTCGTTTGCATTTACGCTTAAAGAACCTGAAATAAAGGCAGAAGCGAATAAATCAACGCCCGTTGAACTTGATTTCAACTTTGAAAACAAAGCGCTTCCGAAAGAACTTATTCCAAAAACCATTGATGTTTTCGGCGCAGAGTTCAAACTCTCAGCAAAGGCGTTTAAAACAAACGCGGGCGACAGAATTTCGATTAAATCAAATTCAAATAAACTTTTGCTTCTCTGCGCTGCAGAAAATGATGAAAAACTGAGTTTCACCGTTGACGGCAAAGAAGTGGTTAAAGAAATCAACGCCGTTGATAAACCTTTTGCAGGCTGGGATTTATATGATTTCAAAGAAACTGCGTTCATCAAAAACGGCCACCTCGGATTCGAGGCAACCCATTCCCTTGATGAAAACGGCAAAATCCTTTTTGCAAAAGAACTATATTACTGGATTGTTTCCCTTGATGTTAAGAAAGTCAGCGAGGTTATTCTTCCGAAAGGACTGATAATTCTTGCCGCAAGCGAGGTTAAAGACAGCGGCGCGTCGCTTGTTTCTCCTCTCTATGATGAAGTTGAGAATAACAGACCCTGCACTTTCAGGAAAAACCTCAAGGAAGAATATTGGTATCTGACCGCCAAAATGCGCCATAATATCAATGATAAAGACGATTATTTCCGCCATAACAATAACGGTAAAAACGGAAAACGCATTGAGCAAAGCGGAAAGAGAGCGGTCACAAGAACAATTGATACGGTTGGACATTAATAACCGTTAATAGTTGTGTGCGGGCATTGCCCTCACATAACTATGAGGAAAGCAAATTATGAAACTGAAACTTGATGAAAACTGGACAACTAAAAATAACGGATACGATTTAAACAGCGCGGAGGTAGAAAGATATATTTCCGTTTTGCCGACTGCTTCACAGTTGAACCACGCAAAAAAGCCTTTCTACTGCTTTGTTCATTTCGGGATGAACACTTCAACAGGAAGGGAATGGGGCAACGGAACTGAAACCGTCGACGATTTCAGGATAGTTCGGATTCAGCCCGAACAGTGGGTTAAGTCGATTAAGGCTTCGGGCGCCAGCGGACTTATTTTAACCTGCAAGCATCACGACGGCTTTTGCCTCTGGAACACGGGAACAACCGATTTCAATATTATGAAAAGCGCTTTTGCCGAAGACCTTGTTAAACTCGTTTCCGATGAATGTAAAAAGCAGGGGATTGATTTCGGAGTTTATCTTTCGCCCTGGGATATGCATGAAAAAACATATGCAACAGAGAGGTATAACGATTTCTTCTGCCGTCAGTTAACCGAATTGCTGACAAATTACGGCGATATTTTTGAGGTTTGGTTTGACGGCGCAAAAGGCGCTGAGGCAAAGGCTTTCAACTATGACTGGGAAAGATACTATAAAATAGTCAGAACTCTTCAACCCGGGGCAAACATCTCAATTTGCGGACCCGATATCAGATGGGTCGGAAACGAAGCAGGACAGGCAAGGGAGAGCGAATACTGCGTTGTTCCCGAGTTTTTAACAAAGGCTGAAACTATTGAAAAGAATTCTCAGCAAACTCTCTCAGACGCTGAAAGACTGCTAAAAATAACTTCAAAAGACGAGGATTTGGGCTCAAGAAAAGTTCTTTCGAAAAACGCATATTTAACCTGGTATCCTGCGGAAGTTGATGTTTCAATAAGAAAGGGATGGTTTGCAAGCAGCGAAAACGCATCAAGCGTCAAGAGTTCAAAAAAACTGTTTGATATCTATCTGAATTCAGTCGGAAACAACAGTTTTCTTCTTCTCAATGTTCCTCCCAATGATATGGGAGTTATCTCAAAAAAAGAAACAAAGGTTTTGAGGAATCTCGGCAAAAAGATTAAGAGTATAAATGAAAATCCCGTTTATGAAATGAATTTCGGCGAACTCAAAAAAAAAGATGGTTATATCGAGTTTAAATTCGACTCTCCGAAAAAACTGAGTTATTGCGTTCTCCGTGAAAACATAGAAAAATCCCAGAGAGTTGAAAAGTTTGATTTGTATCTTTTAAAACCAAACGGAAAGTATAAAAAAGCCTTTGCGGGAACGGTTATCGGAATGAGAAAAATAATAAAACTTAAAGGCGAGGCGATAGGCGCACTGCTGATAATTCGCCAATCGCGCTCAGTTCCCGATTTAAGTTTAATAGGATTTTATGAATAAAAAACCTCCCCGAAGGCGTTCAGGCTTCGGGGAGTTTTATTAAAATTATTGTGAAAAACAAAAAAATAATTGCATTTTTAAAAAAGTATGATATAATACCTGCGAAGTGAATATTATTGGGTGAAGCATTCAGGAAAGGACTGTGCAACGCACAGCGCCAAAGGCGTAAAACGCTCGGGAAAAAAGACTGTTTGCTGACAAGCCCCCGGAGAATTCCATTAATTTGGGTGCCGAAGGTGCAAGCGATTTCGTAAATCTCTCAGGCAAAAGGACGGGGAAGAGTAAAGCATTTAATAAATGTTTTTTTGCGTGTCAGCAGTCTTTGCCGACACTTTTTCTTTTTTCTGAACTTCTCCGGGGAGGTAAAGAAATGTTTGAAAAATTCATAGAAACGCTTGAAAGGATAAACGATACGATAAACGGCATTGTCTGGGGCTGGCCCGTTATCATTCTGATTCTCGCAACGGGAATTCTTTTAACCGTCAGAACAAAAGCCCTGCAGATAACTCATTTCAAAGAATCGCTTGGCACAACGATTGTTCCGACAATCAGGGGATTTGGCAAAAAGAAATCCGAAGACGGCAGACTTCAGAGTGTTTCTCAGTTTGAGGCGTTTTCAACAGCGATTTCGGGAACTGTCGGAACGGGAAACATTATCGGAGTTGTTTCCGCAATCCTGACAGGCGGACCCGGCGCGGTTTTCTGGATGTGGGTTTCGGCGTTTTTCGGTATGGTAACAAACTACAGCGAAAATGTTTTGGGATTGTATTACAGAAAAAAAGATAAAAACGGCAATCTTTCGGGCGGTGCGTTTTATTATATCGCATACGGACTTAAATGGAAGTGGCTCGGCTATATTGCGGCTGTTTTCTGTATGTTTGCCGCTGTCGGTATGAGCGGAGTTCAAACCAATAAAATTTCCGGAACTCTTTCGGAAGCGTTTGCAAGAGCAACAAATTCTCAGAGCAGTGAAACAGTCAGATTCGTCGTCGGCGTTATCGTTGCAGTTGTAACAGCCGTTGTTATTATCGGCGGTATTAAAAGAATTGGCAAGGTTGCTTCAATGCTTGTTCCGTTTATGTCGCTTCTCTTTATCGTTATGGCGCTCATTGCAATAGTTATCAATATTAAAAATATTCCGAATGCAGTCGCTCTCATATTTTCAAAAGCGTTTAATTTCAAGGCAGCAGGCGGGGGAATCCTTGGCTATTCCTTCTCTCAGGTTATCAAAAAGGGAATGGCAAGGGGTGTTTTTTCAAACGAAGCAGGTCTCGGCTCTTCGGTTATAGCCCATTCCGCTTCCGAAACAAGGGAGCCTGTTAAGCAGGGGCTCTGGGGCGTTTTTGAAGTTTTCTTTGATAGTTTTGTTATCTGTACGCTGACAGCGTTTATGTTTCTAACAAGTTTTGATTTGAAAACTCTTGCCCTTGATAAGGAAGACAGCGTTATGTCTATGACAATGTTTTCAAAAACATTCGGCGGTTTCGGCACGGCGGTTTTCTCAATAATTCTTCCGCTTTTTGCCTTCACAACCGTTATTGCATGGTCTTACTACGGCGAAAAGGCGGTTGATTTCGTTTTCAACTGGGTTAAAGAGGAAAAAAGAAAGTATATCGTAACAGGCTTTAAGGTTCTCTATGTTGTTCTGATTGCCGCTTCATCGGTTATTCATTCCGATTTAATCTGGGCGATTGACGACACTTTCAACGGCTTGATGGCTGTTCCGAACCTTATCTGCCTTATCGCTCTGAGCGGACTTGTTGTTAAAATAACAAAGAATTATTTCGACAGGAAAAAAGGCGCAGATATCGAGCCGATGCTCTCCGCATATCCCGAAATGAACGCAGAATTTATTGAGGATATTATGACGGATGATGAAGAAATGAAATAATAAAAGGGTTGGCATCGCCAACCCTTTCAGACTGTAGAGAAAGGGCATAACCGCGCAAGTGTTTTTTAAGACATATTTTGTAGGGAGCGGCGTCCTCGACGCTCCGCGCGCAGAACCCATATGAAATATCAATTATTAAAATTCCCGAG
>JAFYFO010000130.1 GCA_017543725.1 Eubacterium sp. | reverse complement strand
GTTTGAAATAATCATTCTTAAATTCACAAAATAAAAGGAAAAAACTATGAAACTAATCGAATTAAAATGCCCAAATTGCGGCTCAACAATAGAAATAGACAGTGCTTCTGAATCAGCAAATTGCAGTTTCTGCGGCACAAGTTTTGCTGTTGATGACGAGGTTTTGCATATTCAGTATGATAACGCAAAACAAGCAGGTTATGATTTTGAAAAAGGCAGACAGGAAGCTATTAACGAAGGGACCAACGAAAATAAAAAGGAAGAAAAAAAGAAAAAATCCCCTCTCAGGGAAACGCTTGAATTTCTTCTTCCGATAATTATTGCGCTCATCGTTGCAATGCTGCTTAAAACCTTCGTTTTTGCAAACGCCGTTGTTCCGACAGGCTCAATGCTCAACACAATTCAGGAGGGCGACAGAATTATCGCCAGCCGAATTGAATATAAATTTTCCGACCCCGAGAGATACGATATAATCATTTTTAAGGCTCCCGATGAGGTTGCAAAAGGAAATGAGAAGGAATACTATGTTAAAAGAATTATCGGTCTGCCGGGCGAAACAATAACGATTGTCAACGGCGTTGTTTATGCAGCGGATTCAAGCGGAAAAACTCAGCAACTTGAAGACGGATTTATAACCGCCTGCAATCCGACCGGCAATTTCGGACCGTACACAGTTCCCGAAAACAGTTATTTCGTTATGGGCGATAACAGAGAAAGTTCAATCGACTCGCGCTACTGGATAACAACAAATTATGTTAAACGCGATTTGATTATCGGAAAGGTTAAATTCCGCTACTATCCGTTCAACACCTTCGGAAAACTTGATAAAGAGGATTATTAAGAGGTGTTAGGTGTTAGGTTTTAGGTTTTAGGTTTTAGGTGAATTTAACAAGTCTGACTACTGACTACTGACTACTGACTACTAAAAAAACAGCACTCCAAATGCTTTGGAGTGCTGTTTTTAATTATGGTATCTGTTTTTGATTTTAAGTCTTTCAATCGCTCTTGCAAGGTCGTTTCTTGACTGATGATATTCAAAAATGGATTGCTTTTGCCTGAGCGCCTCTTCGGCTCTTTCCTTTGCTTCTTCCGCACGCTGAAAGTCGATTTCTTCGGGTCTTTCAACCGAGAAGCAAACAACATAGCAGGCATTATCAAAAAATTCAACAAAGCCCTGGGAAATGAACGCGTCTATAACTTCATCCTGAGCAGTTTTGATAACAACTTCGCCCGCTTCGAGCGGCGCAACGGTGTTTTCATGGTTTGCAAGAAAGCCCATCTGACCGCCGTCCGCAATCGGAAGAGTTAAAGAAAGACATTCGCCGTCAAAGAAAGTTTTCTTTGAGCCGATAATTTTCAGTTTAAAAGTGTTCATATATAATCACCAAACCTATAAAGCCTTCCCGAATATTATCCTTCAAACCTATTAAGCCTTCCCAAATATAATCTATCAAACCTATTAAGCCTTCCCAAATATAATCTATCAAACCTACTAAGCCTTCCCCCTCGGGGGAAGGTGTCGGCGAATACTTGGAGCCGACGGATGAGGGGAAATATACGGGGGAAGGTGGCTGCCGTATGGCAGACGGATGAGGGGAAATAAAAAAGGGGGAAGGTGTCGGCAAAGCCGACGGATGAGGGGAGCAAATCAGTTTCTCGCTTCGCTCGGTCAATTTATAAGGTTTTAGCCTTATTAATCGCATCGTCAATCGTTCCGACATTAAAGAACGCCGCTTCGGGAATATCGTCAACTTCGCCGTTTATAATCGCTTTAAAGCCCCTTATTGATTCCTCAATCGGAACATAGATTCCTTTAAGCCCCGTGAAAGTTTCCGCAACATGGAAGGGCTGAGAAAGGAATCTTTCAATTTTTCTTGCTCTGTAAACGGCAAGTTTATCTTCGTCTGAAAGTTCTTCCATACCGAGAATTGCAATAATATCCTGAAGTTCTTTATACTTCTGAAGATATTCCTGAACCTGAGTTGCAACTTCATAATGTTCTTTACCGACAATATCCGCCTCAAGAATTCTTGAATTTGATTCAAGCGGGTCAACCGCAGGATAAATTCCCTTTTCAACAATCTTTCTTGATAAAACCGTTGTTGCATCAAGATGAGCAAAGGTTGTTGCAGGGGCGGGGTCGGTTAAGTCGTCGGCAGGAACATAAACTGCCTGAACGGAAGTTATTGAACCGTTTTTGGTTGAAGTTATTCTTTCCTGGAGTTCGCCCAAATCGGTTGCAAGAGTCGGCTGATATCCAACGGCGGAGGGCATTCTTCCGAGAAGTGAAGAAACCTCAGATCCTGCCTGGATAAATCTGAAAATATTATCAATAAACAAAAGAACATCCTGATGCTGAACATCTCTGAAATATTCAGCCATTGTCAGTCCTGTTTCCGCAACTCTCATTCTTGCTCCGGGCGGTTCGTTCATCTGACCGAAAACAAGCGCGGTTTTGCTGATAACGCCCGATTCCTTCATTTCATTCCAAAGGTCGTTACCCTCTCTTGAACGCTCGCCGACTCCGGTGAAAATCGAATAGCCGCCGTGCTGGGTTGCAACATTGGTTATAAGTTCCTGAATAAGAACTGTTTTTCCAACGCCTGCGCCGCCGAAAAGTCCGATTTTTCCGCCCTTCTGATAGGGGGTTAAAAGGTCTATAACCTTTATT
>JAFYFO010000129.1 GCA_017543725.1 Eubacterium sp. | reverse complement strand
TATCGGCGATGAAAAGGTTGAAGGATTTGCAGAAATATCAAAAGACACTGTTATAACCGCAAAGTATCAGAAGAAGGCGCAAAGCGGATATTCTGTTATTGTTAAATCAACAAGCGGTAAAACAATTTACGCTAAGGAAAACGATGAATACAACACCAAAGTTATCGTTTCGGATAACAACGCATATGGATGGGTTGAAAAAATTCAGGGAACTGAAAATTACAGACCGTTCTTCATCGGTTCGGATTTAACCTTCTATGTTTGCGAATCAACCGAAATATTCGCAGTCAGTGAGGCACAGTTCAATTCATATAATTTCCGACTTCCTGCAATAAATATCCGTCAGAGTATTGCAAGAACTCAAAGCGACGGCGAAGAATTGAAGGCGTATTTCAACGGTCAGGTTGTTGATGATATATCGGGTAATGCAAAGATTCTTGAATACGGCTTCCTTATCGGAAAATCAATAAACGCTGTTCCCGATGAAACCCAACTTGTTATTGAAAATTCAGGTGAACACGAAGATTATAAGATTATCCGTGCTAAGTCAACGAAACGAGTCGGCGCAAATCAGTTTACGGTTTCCGTTTCAAAAATCACTTCAAATCTTTCTTACAGGGGATATTTAATCTACCAGGTTGGCGGAAGCAACGGCGAAATCAAAACTGTTTATACCGATTACAGAACAATTGAAGTTTAAATCTTCAGTAAACTTATAAAACGGAGGGCAAATCGCCCTTCGTTTTTTTGTAAAGTTAATATTAACATTGTAAATAAACTGTTAATAAAATGTTGACCTATATAATTTAAAATAATATAATACTTAAAGAAAAGTGAGGTGTAATCTATGCTTAAATCAATGACAGGTTTCGGCAGAGCGCTTAAAGAGACGAACGGCTATGTTATAACCGTTGAACTAAAAGCGGTTAACCACAGATATTTTGAGTTTTCATCAAGAGTTCCGAGGCAATACGGCTTTCTTGATGAAAAACTGAAATCATATGTTAACTCAAAAGTTTCAAGAGGCAAGGTTGACTGCTATGTTTCAATAGAAGCGCTTAATACGGAAGATGCGGATGTTGTTGTCAACAACACTCTTGCCTCCGCATATGTTAAGGCTCTTAAAGAACTCTCCCAGACCTATGAACTCAAAGATGATTTCGGCGCATATTCAATTTCCCGTTTTCCCGATGTTTTAATTGTTAAGAAGAACGAAGAAGATGAAGAAGCCCTTTGGCAATGCGTTTTAACCGTTCTTGATGAAGCGATTGAAAAATTCAACGCTATGAGAATTCGTGAGGGCGAAAAACTTTATAATGATATCAAATCCCGCGGTGAAAATATTATTGAAACCGTTTCATTTATCGAAAAGCGTTCTCCCGAAACAGTTAAAGAATATAACGAAAAACTCATTCAGCGTGTTGCTGAAATTATCGGCGACGCAACTCTTGATGAATCAAGAATTATTCAGGAAGTTGCGATTTATGCAGATAAAGTTGCAGTTGCGGAAGAAACAGTCAGACTGCGCTCGCATATCGACCAACTCAATCTCTTCCTTGAATCCGAAGAGCCAATCGGAAGAAAAATGGATTTCCTCATTCAGGAAATCAACCGCGAGGCAAACACAATCGGCTCCAAGGCAAGCGATGTTGAAATCGCAAGAAAAGTTGTTGATATCAAAGCCGAAGTTGAAAAAATCCGCGAGCAGGTTCAGAATATAGAATAGGAGTAAGGTATGCAGTTGGTTAATATCGGTTTCGGCAACCTTGTTAATGCCCAAAGAGTTATCTCGGTTGTTTCACCCGAATCCGCGCCTGTTAAAAGAATTGTTCAGAAGAGTAAGGAAAAAGGAACTCTGATTGACGCAACTCACGGCAGAAAAACTCAAAGTGTTATTATAATGGATTCCGATAATGTTGTTTTAAGTTATATGGAACTTGAACAGATATTGGAAAGATTTAATAAAAAATAATTTTTATAGGAGATTTTATTATGTTTAATCCTGATTTAAAGAAAATGTTGAAAAATGTAAACAGCCGTTATTCTCTTGTTATCGGCACTGCAAAAAGAGCAAGAGAAATCAGAGATGACGCAATTGAAAAGAACGAGCAAATTGATGAAAAAACCGTTTCAATGGCGATTGAAGAAATTTGCGACGGCAAATATGTTATCGAAGAGCCCGAAGAACTCAGTAAGAAATAATGATTGCCAAAGTAGCGGTTGATAACACCTTTTTCAGTTACGACACTGATTACAGTTACTGCGTTCCCGCAAATCTTTGTGAAAAAGTTCAGATTGGCTGTGAAGTTTTCGTTCCGTTTGGCAGGTCCGATTCAAAAAGGCAGGGAATTATCGTTGAACTGAGCGAAGATGATTCAGAGGGTTTAAAGGAAATCCTTTTTGTCGGAGAAAAGATTTTATCGGATGAAATGATAAAACTTGCGCTCTGGCTTAAAGAAAGATGCTTTTGCACAACCTATGACTGTCTTAAACAGATGCTGCCAAGGGGATACGGAAAAATCAAATCCAAAGGCGAAAGAATGATAAGGCTTCTTGTTGATGATGAAGAAACCCTTTCTTCACTGACAAAAAAGCAAAAGGCAGTTTGCGATTTGCTTCTTGATGTTGGCTCAGCAGGCGTATCGGAAGTTTGCGAATTTTGCTCGGTTGGCATTTCCGTTTTAAAAAATCTTGAAAAAAACGGCGTTGCCGAATTTTATCAAAAAGAGATTTTGCGAACACCTTATACAGTCAGCGAGAACTCAAAGCGTGATGAAATAACGCTTTCAAGCGCTCAAAGCAATGCTTTTAAGACTTTTGAATCAATGCTTTCAAAGGGCGGAGTAGGTTTGCTTTACGGAGTAACCGGAAGCGGAAAAACTCAGGTTTATCTCAAACTGATAGACAAAGCGCTCGATAACGATAAAAGCGTTATTCTGATGGTTCCCGAAATTGCGCTGACTCCGCAGATGCTTTCAATCTTTCACAGCAGATACGGAAACAAGGTTGCAGTTTTTCAC